>JAOHHD010000009.1 GCA_028117185.1 Luminiphilus sp. | reverse complement strand
GCATGCCCGCCGATGCCCACGTTGCAAAGTGGGCACACAGAGTGTGCAAGAACTTGTGGATTGATGAGATTCGATCCAGAGATGTGCGGAACCGCTACGCGTTATCAGAGGGTGTGATTGACGGGGCGGGAACCACTTCGGCGAATACCGAAGAGTCTGTGCAGCTAGACCGAGTCTCCGCAGCAATGGAACAGTTACCTGTGGAACAGCGCGCGGCGCTAGTGCAGGTGGCAGTGGAGGGTCGCTCTTACGCTGAGGCGGCGGCTTTCCTAGAAGTGCCGATTGGAACCATCATGAGCCGCGTAGCGCGAGCTCGCAAGGCACTGGCAGCAAATTTGGAGTGGCGTGAAGAAAGGGAAGCGTAAGCTTCTAAAACAGGGACAACCCACTTGGGAATGGGTGTCGCGAAAAAGGTAACAGACATGCGTGATGACCGAAAGAATGTAGTAGATATGGATGGTGGTCGAGTCAATGACGATTATTTGTTGTCTATGTATATCGATAATGAGCTCGATGCAGCGCAAACCATTGCGCTCGTGAGTCGCCTAAAGTCTGAGCCAGTGTTAAGAACACGCCTGACGCAGCTTGAAGAAAATGACGAGCTGGTTAAGCAAGTTTATGCACAGAGCGCTGTGCGCGTACCCAATCAGGTTACAGCCCTGGTCAGTGCTGACAATGTCACCCTGCTCAGGCGTGGTAGCCAATGGCGTCGCTGGACGGCAGCCGCGGTAGCCGCGTCGTGCGCGGCGGTAGTCGCCATGCTGGTGAATACCAACCAGACCGCCGTGTTTAATCCGATGACCATCGACGCACAGATGGCACAGGCATTGGAATCGTCACCATCGCGCGCGTCGGGCTGGGAAACGCTAGACGACGAGCGAAAGTTCCGCTCAGTACTCACTTTTCCAGCTGTCGATGGCAAGTGGTGCCGCGAATTTTTGCTGGCACATCGCGAGTCCAATTGGCGCGGCGTAGCGTGTCGAGATGGTGGCAACTGGGTCAACCAGGTAGTGGGTAGTGAGGTTTTCTTAAACCAAGAAACTCAGTATCGACCGGCCGGTGCTGACGACACTGAAAGTGTCGCCCGCTTCATCGATGAAACGGCTACTGACGTGGCACTTGGCCCTCAGCAAGAGGCTGCCCTGATCCAATCAGGCTGGTAAGCCGCACTCAGCGCTGACTGGTTCCTAGGGAACGAGCAGCGCTCCCTCCCTGTCTCTATTTACTGACGCTTCACTGACCGAGGTGGCGGCATTTACATATCATCTCGCGACGACCGCTGGCATAGATTACGGTCGAGGACTGACTGAATCACTGATATGATGTGCGCATGATGAGTGCCGTTACTTTTTTCCCACCTCTTCTAGGTGGCCTCACGCTTGGCCTCGGCGCATTATGGCTGCTCTACAGCCTAGGGCGGGTAGCAGGTATCAGCGGCATTGTATGGGGGGCACTAGCGGGGCCAGATCGAGATTGGCGCTGGCTTTTTCTCGCCGGACTGTTGGGTGGCGGCGCGATAACACATTGGGTCTTTGAGCTACCCCTACCCGCTGAATCAACAGCTTCTTTAGGACTATTAATTAGCAGCGGTCTACTCGTTGGGTTCGGCACGCGCTTTGGTGGGGGTTGCACCAGTGGGCACGGAGTGTGCGGGATAGGTCGGCGCTCGCCTCGGTCAGTGATCGCCACCCTGGTCTTTATGATTTTCGGCATGCTAACTGTCTATGTGGCACGACACGTTCTCGGTGGCGGAGTATGAAAGCCTGGTCCGGACTTGCTGCGGGTATATTATTCGGCCTGGGTCTCACGCTATCGGGTATGTCCGATCCCTTAAAAGTACTGGGGTTTCTAGACGTGTCGGGCAACTGGATACCCGACCTCGCATTGGTCATGGGCGGTGCACTCGTCGTATCACTAGCTGCAACACCTTGGGTACTCAAACGCGCCGCGCCGCGCTTCGCCACACAGTTTCACGTGCCGGCGATTCGCACCATCGATAAACGACTCGCCATCGGCGCCATGCTTTTTGGGATTGGTTGGGGGCTGTCGGGTTATTGTCCGGGACCCGCTCTTGTGAGCCTACTATATGGCTATGAAACCACGATGATTTTCTGTCTGGCAATGATCGCTGGCATGCTAATAGAGGGAGCCCTTAGGCGATCAAAAATCGCTTAGCAAAGTTCGCCCCATGTCATCTGAAACACCATCACCCTATTAAGACAGATCCATTGCGTGCTGCTTCAAGATGTCCAGCGGGATGACATCCAGTGTCTTTTGGTGAGTAGCGCGCAAAAACAATCTGGGCGCCTTACCTGCTTGATGCGCCTGGTGCCACCTCATTGCGCACAGGCACCATCGATCACCCTCTTTCAATCCGGGGAACCCGTACTGTGGCATCGGCGTCGATAAGTCGTTACCGGCCGCCGCGGAAAAAGTCAGAAACTCCTCTGTCATCAACGCACATACCGTATGAAGACCGTGATCATGGGGCCCCGTATGACAGTGGCCATCACGGAAAAAACCGGTGACCGGATCTTGACAACACAATTCAATCGGAAGGCCGAGCGCATTCAGTTGCTCATTTGATTCGCCTGACGGTTCTCCCATTCTCGTTTCACCTTTTTTGTCTATTTCGTCTATTTTGCTACCGTCGCGAGACTGACTGAGCTGTTACTGTCAGCTACTTAAAACGCGATACGCTCTTTAGTCATTGAACTGCCAACCCGTGAAGCGTCTGCACTGCGCCTCCCGGTATCGCAGACTACAACAGCCCTCCGACGAACACCATTGACCACCGTTTGCATTGAAGCAATTCCTCAACAGCAAAAGGATTACCCCAGCAGTGGTTTCAGAGATTACGCACTCTTCTGGGTCACTAGAGATCGAAAAAATATGGGGCTAGTCGGCGAACCCAATCGCAGTCTCAGCGTCCAGCATGGAAACACGCTTAAGCCAATTTCACCGCGCTGCAGTGAGTTGTCGACACTGACACGACACCCGTATGATTCAGGTTGTACCAACCTGCCTTTAGGCAGTAATCAATCGACCGATGTTGAGCCACACAACACCTCCTCTGCCCAAATACTTATGGCATCACACGTACTGAGCTCGATCGAAAAGGAGCAAGAAATGATGCCGGTTTGTCCTCTTATTACGTCATAATTTACTAGGAGTGGTGAGCGCACCGCTGAGTAAGCTCATAGCTGAGCCCCCGTTCTCGACGAAGGTCGTGACGTAGGAGACCCTTTTTTGATGGAAATACGTGCCGCAGCAGACATCGCAGCAAAAGAGAGACAGCTTGTTGTGAAGTGGATTAAACGCTGCCTGCGGGAGGTCACTAAAGCAGCCCATGAGTTGCCGGTGGATTACCCAACGGCGCGCAATGACATCAGGGTCACGATTAAAGGGGCCGGCCATCGCTCCTCTGCCTGTGCAAAAGGAATCACCATCGATATCGTGCCCTTTCGAAAGCAACAAACTCACATACTGGAATATCCAGCCTTTGCGAGCGATAAAGTGATTGGCTCTCGCGATAATGTCCCCGCCGAAATTGCGTTGGCGGCGACTGTTGCGCATGAGATCAGTCATTTTGTGCAGTACCGCTACGGCCCTGACACACGTTGGTTACAACGAAAATATCGCAAACCGCACGGCGAGGGCTTTCAGGATATTTATCGTATCCTACGTTCCCGAGTCGTGAACTTACATGCTGAGACACTGGCGACGTGACGCGTCGCATCTTCAATTACTGGCCTCATGCTAATGCATTGGCACACTTGACCTGGCGGCACCGTGACGCCACAACTGACATGATAATCGTGCAGATCGCCAGCCTTGCGACACGATCACACCGTTCCGCGTAGAAGAGGACCCTTCATGCATACCGACCCCCTCGCAGCCGGCTTTAGTCCACGTAAACTCGATAAGTTGGTTGAGCACTTAGACACACGCTACGTGCAACCCGGGAAGATACCCGGATGCCGCGTTTTGGTTTCCAGGCGGGGGATCACCGCACTTTCAAGCACACTGGGGCTCATGGATATAGAGCGTCATAAACCGATGCGAGAGGATACGATCTTTCGTATCTACTCTATGTCAAAACCCATCACCTCGATCGCACTCATGATGTTATTCGAGGAGGGTCGTTTTCAGCTCAGCGACCCAGTCTTTAAATTCATTCCCGCGTGGCATGGGCACCAAGTTTGGGTAGAGGGTAGCGGCTCAGAGATGGTTACTCGACCTCCTAAAACACCCATGACCATCCAGCATCTACTCTCCCATACAGCGGGTCTCACCTACGGCGGATTTCTGCCCGGGCTTGAGCTCCCAGTGGATGCAGCCTATGCCGCCGCTGGGATCTCACGTGCTGGCACCGATACGCTTGCGTCTTTTGCTGACAAACTCGCTCACGTGCCGCTACTTTATGACCCCGGTACACGATGGAGCTATTCTCTTGCGACCGATATCTGTGGTTATCTGGTGGAGCTGATCTCCAGACAACCCTTTGATGAGTTCTTACGTGAGCGTCTTTTTGAGCCACTCGCGATGCCCGATACTGGCTTTACGGTTCCCGATGAAAAATTGGAGCGGTTCGCGGCGTGTTACGAGCGAACACTTGATAAAAGGCTGCGACTGCAGGATGACCCCGAGACGAGCCGCTATCGCACCACACCCCTTGCGCCCTCGGGCGCAGGCGGTCTAGTCGGGACGATGTCTGACTACGCAAACCTTTGCGACATGCTGCGCCAAGGTGGGCAATTTAGGGGCCAGCAGGTGATTGGCAGACCCACACTCGAACTGATGACTCGCAATCACCTTGGCGGCCAATCGTTAGCCCAGATGGCAATGGGCGGGTTTTCAGAAACCAGTAACGAAGGGGTCGGATTCGGTCTGGGTTTTGCCTCAACCACTGATGCAATCGCATCTGGGACGGTGGGTGAAGGTGATTTTTACTGGGGAGGCTTGGCTTCCACGCTCTTTTGGGTCGATCCCGTTGAGGATCTTTATGTCATCTTCATGACGCAGTTGATCCCTTCTTCTGTTTTTAATTTTCGAGGGCAGGTGAAAAACATCGTATACGGCGCTATCACTGCGGATTAATGTCCGCGTCCAAACTCTGCCCTAGGCAGAGTTTGTCGAACCCGAGGGTGCTCATCCCATATTCAAAGCCCCAAACAAAAAAACGCCCCAGAGGGAACAGACGCCCGCAAAGGAATCCCACACGACAAGATCAGTGACGCAACGTGGCGACAGATCGAGGCATGTGATCACAAGGTAATCGGTGACAGCGGCGGTCTTAAGGTCACAACGGCCACGCTAGAGACTGACCAGTTTGGGCCGGTAATCGTGATCACTGGATACATCAACGACGTGGTAGACGAGTTTACCGTGATGCCTCTGGTAATGAATAAGGTGCTCAGTAGTGTTCTCTTCGGCAACGACGTAGCCTCCACTCGCAACTATGTGCCTGCATTGCTCGGTGATGAGGGCATACCGTTCGGCCAATTCTGTGATGATTTTGTCGAGCAGTACGGCAAGAGCCAGAAGGATGCGAAGTCAGCAGTTAATGGAGGCGCTAAGGTGTTCAAGCATCTTGAGCAGGTGAACGCCGACGCCGTGCAGGCGTGGGTTAATGCCGACACCAGAGCACGCGAGACAGTGGTTAAGCATCTAGCAATTCTATCGAGCTATTGGAAGTTCCTGCAGGGTAGTCAGTACGTCCGTCAGGGTGACTCGCCATTCAATGGCATTACGTTGCCCAAGTCATTACGCAAGAAGCAGAGCTACATACCGTTCGAGTGGGACGAGCTGTTAGCCGTCCGCGAACTCTGTGACAAGGAGCTTAAAGACGTCGTGGACATCGCACGCTACACGGGAATGCGTATCGCCGAGATATGTCTGCAGGAAAAGACGGTCAAGCATCAGGGCGTGGACTGCTTCTATGTCGATGAGAAGGCGGCCAAAACCGGGGCGTCAATTCGATATGTTCCTCTCGCTAAAGAGATAAAACACATCGAGCTAAAGCTCAGGAATAAGAACGCCATCGGCAAACGATTTGGACGCCATAAGAAGACAGTGGTAGGCGACGACCCTCGTAAGGTGTTTCACAGCATCCGCAAGAACGTCACCACCTTCTTGGAGCAAGGCGGTGTCAGCGAGGGCGTTGCAGCCGATCTGATTGGTCACGAGAAACAGACCATGACGTACGGACTCTACAGCGGCGGCAGTAGCATCAAGCAACTGAGGGACGCGGTGAATGTCATCAGGAAAGGTAACAAGGATTAAGTCCAGAAAATCGCCGCGCGAAATGAGAATCGGCAGGAGTCCCAAGCGTCTTTCATTTAGGCCCCCTACCCGGTCAAAAAAAAGCGTCTCCGTCGTCGCTGTCGCTAGACAGTGATCCTAGAGAATTAGCTATTTATATACAGAGGCTAAACCCCCAATCTCTCCCAGCGCCCTCCAAGGAAATTAATCGCCAATTGATGTCACTTCGGCTGGAATTGTTATTGGGGTGAGTGGACTCGCCTGTTCGTCGCCTTCGGACTCCTCTGCACCCATATCTTCAAGCTCGCCGTCGTCGCCTTCCTCTTCAGCCATAGCGCCCGGTTTTCCAAGCTCGCCCTCGTCGCTTTCCTCTGCATTGAACCCACCCAATAACCAATCGAGCCAGCCACTCTCTTCTTCGTCGGTCTCTGCGCCTCTGTCATGGTGGATCGCCTCTTCGCCTTCAAGGTGACCATCTGCAAACGCAAAGCCGGTAAAGCACATCAGTAATATCGCAAAGATTGTTTTCATTGTTCTGTCCTTTGTGGTCGGGCGACCACCCTGCGCCTTTGTGAGGCATAAAGCGAGGATTCAAATTAGCTATTTATATATAGAGGCTAAACCCCCAATCTCTCCCAGCGGGCTTGCAGTTCATCCTCTTGCTCTGGCGTTGGGTTGTCCTCTAAGCGGTCAATGATCTCGCATATGACAGCGTTGTCCTCGTCAGACATACGACTGTCTATGTACGTCCACCAGTAGTCCGACGTGGTGGCTTGCCATGCGTCTGGGCCTAACGGTAGATCGTCGAGGAGGTCGGAGCGATTCTCTTTACACCAATCGGTTAGGTCGAGGCGTTGAGCATTGCTTACGAAGGGTAGCTCAAAGGCTTCCTCCATCCGTGCGAGGAGGCTGTCGGTCATGGGTATACATTGCTTAGGTTTCATATGGGTCCTCTAGTTGACTAACGTAGGTGTGCTGAATCTCAGTCTTAGACGATGGAGTTGTTATGGGTGCAGAGTGGTTCTTGTGGGGAGGTTTGGTGATTAGCGTGGTTTGGCATGTGGCGAGCTGGTTAGTTTGGCAAATGGAAACCGGTGTGACCGACTTCTTTGGTCCGTCTGCTGTCGCAATGCTTAACACGGGCTTCTCTGCGCTGTGCGTATGTGGCTTTGGCTACTTACTATCTATCTGAGGTGATTGGTTATGGATCTAAGTGTTGAAGACATGCTCTTGGTACTCATTGTCGTGCAGGTCTCGGGGTTAATAGCCTTGGTCTCTGGACTCTCGCAGATGCAGAAAGAAGTAAAAGCCATCCGAGGGTCCCTGCATACGTTACAGATGAAAGCGAGTAGAGATGATCAAAAGAGGCACCCCTCGCCCATGTACGAATAGAAAAGCACCCGCCGGACAGGTGCGTGCGTCCTAGCCCTTATGAAAGGGATTGGGAGGCGCATCGGGTGCGCAGGCAGGCCGAAATCGACGAAGAGATGAAGGACAACAAAATCTAGCCGCGCGAAATGAGAATCGGCATCAGCGATTTGATCGCTAACCCTCGTTGATCACCCTCATCGTGACCGTCACCAGTGCGTTGGCCTCCTGATCAGTCATCCCAATGGCTCGGAGATCGGGGTCGTCCTATAGCCCGGATGCTAATGCTGGCTTAGATTGACCCCACGGCCTACACCCCGCCGCCCTATAGAGAACCACTATCCGCGGGGGAGTTAGAACTCCCCCCGCAGAGGGATGGTTCAGTGGGGCGCCATCTTGTGCAGTGATGGCTCCATAGAGCTTAGGCGACAGACTTTCTAGTAATCCGCCTCCTCAGTATCGATATTGGATGGTAGGGTTTTGGTGGCACCGTGCGCATCTGGCAAATAGTAGGTCTTGCTTTTCCCTGCCCCCCCATCCTGAAGGATCAGCTTGTCTGCCTCCACGAGGCGCGCAAGCGCCTTCGTGACGGCATCTCTGCTCGCACCCTCTAGGTAAATGTCTCGGGCGTCCTTATCGTTGTAGAAGAAGCCAGACGTCAAGGGGCTGTGGCTGTCGCGGCTTTCAATGTGCTCGAGCAGCAGCTCATCTAACATCGCTTGGCTATCCGCCGTTTGGGCTTTTTTAAGCTGCCGCTCATCATCACCACCACGCTTTACGGAATCAATGACCACGATGGCAGGAGCGTGACCAACGCCGTCAATTGGCAATATGTAATAAGGCGGTATCTTGGCGCCAAAGGAACTTCTGACATGCGCGATCTCTATGATTTCCCCCGACAGCAGTTGCTCTTTTGAGGCAATTGGTTGCCTTATACCCTTGTATTCCTTGTCGACCCTAGTTAGGACCAGAGATGACCGTGTGTTATCGCCCATTGAGGACCCGCCACGAGAGCTGTACTGATCAACCACTTTTCCACGCGCTTGACCCTTGCCGGTGTGATGAGTCAGCACACAGGGGCAATCAAGAGCCATGGCGACATGGTCCGTAACAGTGATGGCAGCGGCAAAGTCTGTGTTGTCCTCACCATGGCAGAGCCGTGACGCGGTCTCAAATGCTACGAACCCGACCTTCATGCCCAGACCAAGGACCTCGGTAATCATTTGATCAACCCATGGTGATCTCTGTCCGCGACGCTCATTGCTTTCATAAAGCTTTTCGCCCGAGCCGCTAATGTCCAGAATCACTATTCGCGAGGCAATATCCTCAATGTCGCGACCAAAATGGGGGCTCCCTTGGGTTTTGATCGCAGCATAGAATTTAGCGAAATAGTCTTCTGTTTCGTCCTCGGCGCTGACGATTACTACCAGCTCCCCATTGGCTGCCACCTTGATCGCCTGATAAATGATGAAAGTCGATTTCAGTAGACCGCCAGCAGACGAAATACTCGCTGTGCGCCGTTCTGGCATCCAGCCATTCTTCATTTTCTTCCGTTGTGGTGCCTTGTTCAGGGCAAATGTATCCAGCTTGCGAAATTGAAGATTGGATTTGTTCTGATCATCGACCGGTACTTGTCCTCTCTCGCCGGCTCCATTTGCCAGCCTTATCTGCTGTGCGTGATCGCTGTGACTTTTTGATTGGCTCATCGGTGGCTCCTCATTACTTTTATTCACGCCATCCGTGGCGGTGGGGTCATCCTTGATGTGACCAGTATCGGAAGAGAGTGCTTTTATAGATTTATCGAGTACGCCAAGCGTTTGGCTGAACCCGCCACCTGAAAATATCTCTCGATATGCAGTCACCTTTTGCTGACGACCGCAGGACGAGTCGGGGCTAGCATGGGGAATCGAAATAGGGAGAAAGTTATGGAACAGCTAAGTCAGATGTCCACGTCTGAAAACATCGCGGTGGTTTTTTTTGCGATCCAGCTTTGGTTTTCGTATGCGCAGGTAGACCAGCTTCAGAAAATCCGCTTCTTCGTCGCCTTGCCACATATGGACTGATGCCATGATGCTTTTCAGGTTTTGCGTTTATGTCGCAGTAATCAGCACCCCGTCATTCTTTGCTGGGTTGTTCATTGGGCGACTTCCAAATGCTGGCAATCCCGCATTGATCTATTGGGCGATCACTGCGTCCGTCATCTTCACGGTTTGTCTGGTAGACCTCGGCACGCGCTTCAGTGCTGGGCAGACCATCAGGTGGCTAGAGGCAATCGATGAAAAGTTTGACCTCCTGTTTAATCGCAACAACAACCACTACGATCCCGCCCTTGAAAAGCTACAAGACCCTGAGGACGGGCTTAGCGCGTTACGAGACCGAATCGTCAAACTGGAACGCTGGCAATATCAATTGACCTTGTCGCAAGAGAGGAAAGAAAAATGATTAAGTCATTTAAGTTCTGGGCAATCGCTCTTCTGGTGGCCAATCTGAGCGCGAGCGCATACGGGATGATGCACTCCACATCAAACTACAGCCTGATAAATACGCTCCTTGGGCTGACTACTGATTATGTCGTCATCGAGGCCATACTGGATGAGCGAGGCATAACAATCGAGAACGCAGGGCGGCAGTGCCTACAGGAGGTTGAACAGTGAGAGCCACCAGCACAATGATCCTCGGTGCCGCGATCATCTGGGCCATCCTCAGCTACTTTGCGAAAGAGTCACGGATCAACTTAATGTCATCTGATTGGATTTACGGTTCGATTTTTTGCGCGCTTTTCCTTGTGGGTTGGGGGATGAATATCCAGCACGACCAGTTGATGGAAAAGATTAACAAACTCCACGAGCGAATCGTCGAACTAGAAAATCCAGAGTGACCAAAATAATCGCCGCGCCGCTAGGTATCATCAGGGGCAGGAGTCCCAGCAAGGTTTTGATTTAGGCCCCTACGGCCTCAGATAAAGTCGTCATCCTGAGAAAAACCGAAATTTGCCCTCTGACAAGTGGGAGCAGGTGCTGCATTGGACGCGCTGGCGTTTAGGAGGGGACGGGGCACCTAAAGCTGGACGATTCGATTTGCTCGGCCAGCGATCCAAAGCACTGACCTGCCCCTGCCGGGGTCAACCGTGCCCCTGATAACTTCCATAAACGTGCAGAGCAGTGGTTATGGACTGCCGCCTGCCCTATTCCGTGTGCCTCGACGTAACTATGCGCTCTGCAGCGGTGCTGACTTCCTATAACATTGGTTTAGGTCACTAGACTTTCAGCCATTATTTGGCTTATCTATTGGCCTGCAGCCCGATTCGGCCGAAATTAAATGCAAATTCGTGCGGTTAATCGGTGGTGGCGTGGAACACTATCCACCGTTGCAGATGTGGTAATGTCGCGAACGTCGCCGATCTGGTCGATTACGGTCATTTAGTGATGTCTCAGCAGCCTGATCACCGCCATTTATAGAGGGCTAAACTGGGCATCCCTCAGAGGGCCATTCAGGAGCGCTCAGACGCCCTGTACGGGCTCCCCTTGTGATGCCTCAAATCCTCTGAATAACGTTGTATCTACGCCGTTTCTGGGCTTCTCAGTGGGCTGTTTGAGGCCCTGCTGCTCAATTGCCGCAGCTATCCCCGTATCACCACACGTTTAATGCATTTTGCGACACGTTCGACGCATTTAACAACTATTTATCCTCATTTAGCGACACGTTCTTGCACGTTAGCAACATAATGGCAGCAGATCGTGCATTTTCGGCCAGAATGGCAGAGAACGAATCTCTTTCTGGGTGCCTATACCCCACGGTTTGTTCAGGGTACTAATCCTGTCGGCCCTTAGCTGGGGCACGGGCCTATATCATCGGCACCTAATAATTACTGATCTTTGCTACCAGTCGTCGCTGTCGCTAGACAGTGATCACTCCCCTTCCGTCTTGCGACTACTCGGGGCGAGCTTTAGTCCGACCTAGTCGTCCCTCATGTGTGGCACGTCACCACCACAAGGGTGGTTCCGGAAACCAGTAATTAGGAGCTGACGCTCCTCATCGTTGCTTACTTTGTGAAGCCCCGTGCCGTTTAGGCTAAGGGGCGCTCTGCAGAGACGGTTGGCATATACCAGCAACAACCGTAGGTTGCTGGTTTATACCGACTGTGCGGTCAAGTCTATTCATCCTTCCCTTCCTAGTCCCTATAGGGGGACGGGACGGCATGAATGGCTTTCGACTTCAGCTCTTTACTATGAGGTTGACGAACTCTGTTTTGCCAGCCTTTTTGACGGTCAACTCGCTATCTTCATCATCTGCCAGACCGTCTATGACCGGCTTCCATCTGGCGTCCTTCCCGGTGAGAGCTTTATACAGGTCCCCCCGCTTAACTCCAGTCGGGTGAACCGGATCACCATTGGAGTCGGTATCCGCGAGCATCTTTTCCAGAGTTGCTAAAAGCGTGGCACTGTCTTCCTCCAGTTTTATAGCCTCTTTTGCCATCCTCTCTTCGAGCGTTGCAGCTTCTACTTGCTCTGTAGTCATCGGTTCAATCAAGTTATAGAGGCATTGAATAACGGTATCGTTACCCAGAACATCCTTGCCTGAGAAGCGTGCCGTTTTGGGCACGATCCTGAAGCGCGGGGAGTCTGCAGAGAATCGGTTCTTGAGTACCACCAACTCCCTATCACCATTCTCAGGCTTCCTGAGCGTTACCGCGCCAATCGTGTTGGCCTCCCATGCCTGAGCACCGAGGAAAGTTTGGCCAGCCTTTGTGCCAGCGTCCTTGGCCGTATGGCCGATGAGCAACACTGCGGCACATCTGAGCTTCTGCTTGATCAATTCAACGTCACGAGCGACCTCGTCATTGCTCGAGCCGTTCTCAGTGTCGATACAGGCCGACACAGTATCCATCACCAACAACGGCCCCGCAGGAAACGGAGTTCCATCCGCTCGTTCATTAGCCGCCTTCATTAGCTCAAGGCCCTCTGCGTGAGCGATGATCTCACTAGTGGTGAGTCGAGAAGCGGGTGCGACGTGAAACCAATCGTTAAGCTCCTCCTCCGGAACATTGAGGTAACCATCAGCAATCATGGCCCTAATTACCATCCACACCTGTTCCTCGTCCTCCGTGACTAATATCACTTGGCGTCTTAGCTTGATGTGCAGCGGGTAATGAGGAATCAGACCTGCTATGGCACACAGCATCGGTATCAAAGTGCTTGTTTTGCCCACGCCACGAGGGCCTGACCATGCGTTGTGACCGAATCTCAGCATTCCCTCGACTATATATTCGTAGTCCATGGGTTCGCCTGAGCGATACGAGCTGAATCTAAACATCGGCTGATCAGTGGGCGGTCGAAAGGGAAAGGCATCGCCAATCAGCTGTTTCTCAAAGTAGTCCCTCTCCCGCTCGAAACGCTTGTAATAATCCTTTAGCTCTTCTTCACTTGGCTGCGGGAAGTCCGGTTCCTGTTGGTATATGGAGTTAGGGTCGTCAACAATGACGCTATCCCTCTCCCATGCAGCCACCTCTTCATCGTAGCTACGCTGCTGAGTGCTCATAATATTTCTCCGGATCAGTGATGCCATCCATGGCGTTAGTTCGTCCCTGATGGACAAATGATCGGATACGAGCGGTCCAATTGATTGCCTAGACGCGCCAAGCGTTTGGCTAAAGGTGACAGGCTGGAGGAGTAGCCCCGTTAGCGCACCGTGGGGCAGACGGTAGGATTCGGTGATATGGCACACCTAAGCGCCTGCCTAGGATGCTCTAGCTAGGCAGTCGTTGGAACATCAGAAACGATCACCTTCGTCGCCACTCCCAAGGTGGCATCGGATCGTCGCCCTCCCAAAGACCCTTAGGTGCGCCCTGCGCTTCCTCGTGGCAGCTCTCAAGCAGCTCGTTGTCCGGTGCATATCGTTCGTACCACCAAGCCGCACCAGCGCAGACCATCGCAGTCCCAACAGATAACGCTACCGGTCTTTGCGGTCGCCGCGCCTCAAAGCTAAATCGCGTTTTAGTTACTCCAGCCCTCGTGGTAGTAAACGCGAAGGATCGTGACTCCAAGGTTGCCAGAGAACATCTCGCATTGATTTTCTGCGCCACTAATAGCTCTCTGCAGGGTTGCATCGAAAAGGAAGGGGATTGATCCCTCGTAGCCGTCGTCGTTGCATTTGTAATCGATCTGCTTGACCCATTTTCCAGATCCATACTCTTTAAATGCAAAAGTGCTTTGCGACGACAACAACGCGATGAGCAACAACAAGGCGCTGGTGAATAAGCGGTTAGGAGGACTCATCACCGTTACTCGTAGATACCAGCCCCGTTACACGCGAGCGTCGCGTTTTCGGGTGCTTTTGCTTTGATCAACTCGATCTTGTCGGCGAAGTGTTGCGTCAATCTGGCTGGTCCAGACATAGACCATTCTTGCCGTTCATCGTCGCTCATCTCATCTTTAACGCCGTATTCGATCTCTAAGCTTTCTAGGCTGCCGTAGGCCTCATCATGGCAGACACTGTAGTCTGGCTCGTAGGGATAGCTTGCATCATACATATCGGGGTTAAAGCACTTCAGATCGTGGGCTCTGATGCGAGCAAGTCTGTCCATGCTGTCAGGTAAACCGACTTTTTCGAAAGAATCGACTATCTCTTCTCTGCTGGTACCCTTGACGCCCGCCGCATTGAGGGCCGGTATAAATTGGGGGTCATCCCACCCCGCGTCTTGAAGGATAACCTCTAATATTGGTTGCAGTTCCTTGGCCTGGGCAAGATTCCATTCTTCGGTCTCGATTTCTGGCTGAAGTTCCGCCAGAGCTCTCGGCAGTTCCGCGTCCATACACTTGTCGAAATCGGACTCGCACCCCATTAAAACAAAAGACCCCGAGAGCATAAAAAAGGGGGCTAACACTTTGATTAATTTGCTCACAACTCTCTCCTTGATTAATGTCAATTACACCATGAAGCGGGCCGGTCTCTTCACGACTTACTGCTTACGCGGGTCTTAACCGTCACCAAGCAGCTGCCGCAAGTTATATCGCTTGCCGGTGGCTTCATCTGTCCAAGTGGCGTCCAACCATTGTGCATATGAACTGGGTGCGCAGGCCCTATATTTCTCATCCCCGAATGGCTCTGTCTCGGATGTGTCTACTGACCAACGACTGTAGCTACTGGGCAGAAATTTTTGACCGAAGTTTTCGTCGGACCACGCATCAAAAGGCTTTCCATCTAATGCAGGGTGCTGGCGAAGTGCTCTACCGTCTTCGACAAGGTATATCTGGGGTCTAGACAACCCCGCTGAATGCCACATGAATAAGTTGGGGTTTGTGTCGCTTACCCAGATGGGTGACTTTTTGTCCACCGTCACCTGGAAAGTAAGCTCATCCTCTTTTTTCCCTACCCATTCGGCCTTGAGCCGGGAAAAGAAAAAAAGGTACTCCGCCGCTGTGCTTGGGTCTCGCAGCTCAAAAATGGCCTTGCGCTCGGAGCCACCGAAGTCGCAACCTTCTGGACCGTCGCCGGAGAGTCTTGCCCACTCCTTCGGGATGTCCTCTACCTGGCGCCACTGAGGGTTTTTGAAGGCATTCGCTGCAGCGTTTGCTTCAACTAATTTCTTTTCTGCTTCAGCGGCTTTTTTCTGCTTATCCGCTTCCAGAGCCTTTGCTATCCGCTCTCTGGCTTCTGCGTCGCGCTCTTCCTTGCCTTCAAGCGCCGCAATGGCCTCCTCGGTACAAGCAAGGCCCTCCCACTGCTCCTCTAGGCCCTTGTCACTGAGCTCAGCTTTTAATAGCGCATCTTCTTCACAGAAGGCTTCAGTTAGATTAAGTTGACCGTAAGCGTTCCTCACTTTCTGTTGCCGTAAACTTCGGTAGCTAGAGATGCTTAGATCCCGCATTTCAGGGTCGTCGATCCTTGAAATCAGATCGAGTACTTCGTCGAGCGGCTCCACCGCCTGAGACGAGGTATCTTGTTGAATGAAAGTCTCCATATATACATCGGTAACGTCCTGAACAAGATTCCCGTTGTACTGACTGTTGGTCATGTGCCCTTGTGCTAGGGCCTCACGGGCACGTTCAGGGTCACTAAAGCCACCTCGGTTTTGGAAGTGCTCAAATTTCTCGAACCCCATTCCATTCAGTTGAGCCATCTCTTCCTCTGACTCAAAACCATTCTTAATGTACCCAGGTTCACAACCTGTAAGCAGGAAGAGGCCAAGGACAGCTATCAGTATGTATTTGCCTTCCATTTTCGAAATTTCCGCCTCCGCTTGTTGGCAATCCACGCAGATCTAATATCCCACAGGCTTTTTGGAAAAAAAATCCGGACATTTACTCAAATCCAAGAGGATCACGATGACCCTTTACCTCGCCTTTAGGCCGATTAGAGCGATTTCTGCAGGAAACTCCATTCAGTCTGCATCCCAGCAAACGTAGCCCCACTCGAATTTCCGACCGGGTTCAACACCGCTAAGTGCGGGCTCGGCTACTGGCACTGCCTCGACCTTGAGAAGACGTGAGACGTAATTTAGCGATATACGCCGTTCGAAGCCGCGATCATCCGCTTCGACTGAGCATTTGATCCTTGCTTCAGATTCGCTGAAAGACGCTTCTTTGCAGTCCTTGTATTCTCCGCCATTTTTCGAATAGCGGACTTCTTCGGTATCAAAGTCGATTATGAGACCTACCCAATGGGTCTCAGTGCTGTTTGGGCAGTGCACTTCAACCTCGGCCCAAGCCTGCGAGCAGGCCAACAGCACGGCCACAGCGGTTAGTAGTTTCGTTTTCATTGGCGCTTCTTCCTCAATTTGGCAAAGAGATGAGAGAAACCGATGACTTCTTCCACATCGTTGCGTGAAACCTCTGATAGGAACTTGTTCCTAGATATTACAGCCAAAGAAAATCAGGGTAAATCGGCGCAATTCAGGTTTCGCTGTCAAAACGGTGGGGTCAATTTTCGTTGAACTTCCAGATTGCGGGGAACAATGCTGCAGCCTCTTCCAAGGTAAACAGGTCCGATCTGAAGAATAGCGTGTGGTCTTGGAAAAGAACGCCCTCGCCCACTAGCACCCTAATATCGGGATACAGAACGGATGGTCCTGCCTGGATTTTTTTATCCGCATAAAGGGTCTGTTTACAAATGCCCATGTCTACGGACGTTCGAGCTGACGCGGACAGTAATGTGTCATCCACAAAAATCAATGATGCAAGGGACGGATCTGAAACGACCCTAATCCTCATGTCTGGGTATAGCACGCTGGGGCCAGTGAGCACTCTTAAATCGGAGTACAAAACAGAGGGCCCTATCTGATAAGAGTAAGAATTTGCGCCATAAGCACAACTAGACTTCGCCGCTATTACGAAGTCTGCAGCGACGGGAAAAGCTGCAAAACTGAGCCACGCGGCTAAACCGAAGAAGATATTTTTCATAAGTTGGCCCTCCATGACTTAACCGTAATCAGGCGACGTCACATCCTCTTTTCTGGTTGTGCCAAGCGTTTGGCTGGTTCTGACACAGCTAAACCCAGTCCAAGAAACGGACTGCGCTATCAGTGTGATATTTAGGTGTGATATTTTTGATCCGGCCCCGTTGACCCGCCGTCTCTAAAGCCTTTTTCTGTGAGAGTTTGGGGCCTACTGTGATATTTGGCGGAGAAGGAGGGATTCGAACCCTCGATACGCTATTAACGTATACTCCCTTAGCAGGGGAGCGCCTTCAGCCACTCGGCCACTTCTCCGGATTGATCGTCCGTATTTTAGAACGGTTGCGGTGCAACGTGAACCATATTCGTCGTGAAAAGATCCGCGGCTTACTGCCTTACTCCCCGAGAATCTTGCACGCCAACCAATTCGTTAGTCTTTCCCTGTTTCTTGGGCCGCTGACTCTTCGATTCGATTCAAAATTTCTTCTCGATGCACGGCTACCTCTTTCGGCGCATCAACGCCGACGCGCACCTGATTCCCTTTAACACCCAGCACAGTGATGGTCACGTCGTCGCCTATCATGAGGGATTCACCCACCCGTCGTGTCAATATCAGCATCGTTCACATCCTTGTTCAATCAAGCCGCTCTTCACTCGCAGACTCTCTACAGAAAGTCGCTTCAACGCGACGCTCCAGTCCTAACTATCGACTGATTCTTGGGCCACCATATCAAGACCGAAGGCAGAATGCAGGCTCCGCACCGCCAGTTCAAGATATTTTTCTTCGATAATGACGGAGATTTTGATCTCTGAGGTACTGATCATATGAATATTCACGCCGACATCCGCTAACGCCTTAAACATGGTCGCTGCGACCCCTGAATGGGACCGCATACCCACACCCACCACGGACACCTTGGCAATATGATCATCTGAGATCACCTCTCCCGCACCTAATTCGGCGACAACGGGGGTCAGCACCGCTGCTGCTGCCTCCATATCGCCGCGCGCCACTGTGAAAGTAAAGTCAGTCGCATGTTCGCCACGACTATTTTGTAAAATCACGTCTACTTCAATATTCGCTTCACCCACAGGGCCTAAAATGCGGTACGCCATCCCGGGGTTATCGGGAACACCCATGACCGTCAATTTGGCTTCATCTCGGTTAAACGCAATTCCCGCAATCACAGGCGCTTCCATGGAGGCACTCTCCTCAGTTGTAATCAGTGTACCCGGACCTTCCTCAAAACTGCTCAGCACCCTAAGAGGGACCTTATACTTACCTGCAAACTCTACGGCGCGTATCTGCAACACCTTCGAACCCATGCTCGACATCTCGAGCATTTCTTCAAACGTAATGTGCTCTAAGCGCTTTGCGCCGTCGACCATCCGAGGGTCAGTGGTGTAAACGCCATCAACATCGGTATAGATCTGGCACTCTTCCGCCTCCAAGGCCGCGGCCAGTGCCACAGCGGTGGTATCAGACCCCCCTCGACCCAATGTGGTGACATTACCTTGCAGGTCAACACCTTGGAATCCGGCAACCACGGGAACACCGCCATTCTCGAGTTCGGTTTTTAGTGTATCTATTTGAATATCCTGAATGCGCGCCTTGTTATGCGCACTATCAGTCAAGATACCGACCTGATTGCCGCTGAAGGAGCGGGCAGGGATATCACGCTCACTCAGCGCCATACTCAGCAAGGCAGTGGTGACCTTTTCGCCTGTGCTCAGCAGCGCATCCAGCTCTCTCGGTGCGGGGTTAGCCTGAACTGCGTGTGCCAGACCCAGCAACCGATTGGTCTCGCCCGACATTGCGGAGACGACCACCACCACATCGTGGCCCTCGCTTTTAAAGCGAGCCACTCGATCTGCCACCAATCCGATCCGCTCTACCGAACCGACCGATGTGCCACCGTATTTCTGGACAATGAGCGCCATAGTGCGGAGTGTGCGTATAAATAAGAGGCGACATTAAACACGATTCAGCGCTCGCTGAGAACTAGGAATGGTCATAGTGGCAAGCTTTGCCCCGATCCTCTAGGCTATTGCCAGTGTAGTGATAAGTGTTTGGACCATGACAATTGCCGACCCACTTTATACCGATTGGCTGCATCAACAAATTCGCATAAAGCCCGATCAACTCGCCGTTCATGATCTTTCAGCTGAGCGATCGTTCACCTGGCAACAATTAAATGATCGCGTCGATGCGCTGGCGCACCGGTTGATCCATGAAGGTATCGCGCCAGGCGATCGTATTGCCTATTTGGGACTCAATAGCTCAGATGTCATTGAAATATTCTTTGCGGCTATCCGCATAGGGGCTATTTATGTCCCCCTCAATTTCCGCCTGACGGCATCAGAGCTCACCTATATCCTCGGGGATTGCGCGCCAACAGCGGTCTTTTATGATCAGGCATTTGAAGCGGTCATTGGCGATATCGATGCCAATGCGATGCCTCATCTCACCATCGAAACCACACTCGATGGTCGCGATAGCGCCTACGAAAGGTGCATGATGACCAACGAATCAGCGTTGCAAGCAGTCCCTGCCAATGGCGACACCCTGTCGATGATCATGTATTCCTCTGGCACCACTGGCAAACCCAAGGGGGTGATCTACACCCATCGCATGATGTTGGCGTCGGCACTCAATCTACTGCAACCCAGCGAAGCCAGCCCCAACACAAGGGCGCTGAACGTAATGCCCCTGTTCCACATTGGTGGCATGCAATTCGTGCTCATGACAATGAAGTTCGGCATTCCCTACCTGATGATGAAAAGTTTTGATCCCGCCGCGATGTTGGCCGCCATCGGCGATACCGAGTTGGGCATTACCAATATCGGCGGCGTACCGGCGATGTGGAGCGCCATGTCGCTTGCTCCCGACATCGAGCGCACCGAGTTAAGTCGAATCAGAGTCGCTGCCACCGGCGCAGAGTCGGTGCCCGAACCGATGCTAAAAGACTGGCAGCAACGCGGTATTTTGCTGCAAGAAGTCTATGGCATGACCGAAACGGGCGGCGTCGTTTGCATAGCTCAGAAAGCCGATCTGCCGGAGCATATGGGATATGCCGGTCGCGCCCTCCCCTATGGCGAACTCAAGGTCATGACATCGGAGACCCAAGAGGCAAGCCCCGGGGAGTTAGGTGAAATCTGGATGCGAGGGGCCTCGGTCACGCCGGGTTATTGGAATCGTCCCGATGCCACTGAGGAGGCTTTTGTCGGTGACTGGCTCAAGTCAGGCGACATTGGGCGAAAAGACGAGACTGGGCGGTTATCGGTAGAAGACCGCATCAAGGATATGTATATCTCCGGTGGTGAAAACGTGTATCCCGCAGAGGTCGAATCTATTCTCATGGCACACCCCGATATCCGCGAAGTCGCCGTGATTGGCGTACCAGACGCAAAGTGGGGAGAAGTCGGTTGCGCGGTCATTGCCAGCCTAAGCGGCGAGACGGTGTCTTTGGCTTCGGTGCATGCGCTTTGCGAAAGCGCGCTGGCGCGGTTTAAATGGCCGCAGCAAATAACCCATACCGACGCACTGCCGCGCAATAGCACCGGCAAAGTACAGAAATTCCTATTACGTCAGGCGCATTCCTAACCGATCCACTCGCGAACGCTATCAGCTGAGTTGGGTTGCTATCCACGCTGGAAAAGATGCCAGCACGTCGGGCAAAGCGGCCACATCGGATCCACCCCCCTGAGCCATGTCAGGCCGCCCGCCCCCTTTACCACCGAGTTGGTTGGCAAAATGCTTGATCACGTCGCCCGCCTTGATACGGTCCGTTGCGTCGGAGGTGACTCCCGCAACCAAAGTGATTTTCCCTTCGTCCACCGCGGCCAATAAAATGACGCCCGTCCCCAGTTTGTTTTTGCATTGATCAAGCGTATCCCGCAGCGTTGCTACCGTGGCCCCCTCAAGCTGCGAAGCCAGCACTTTGATACCGCTTACCTCTACTGCGTCTTGGGTTAAATCGCCACCAGAGGAAGTCGCTAATTTTTGACGCAATTTGGCCGCTTCTTTCTCCAGATCTCGCACCTCGGAACGCAAAGACTCAACCTTAGTCGCCAGCGTGTCGGGTGACGCCTTAAGGACGCTGCAGACCTGCTGCATTTGCGTTGTTAGGGAGGTAAAGGCGGCCAACGCAGCACTTCCTGTCACCGCTTCAATACGTCGAACACCACTAGCAACGCCTGATTCAGCCGTTACCCAAAATAATCCAATATCACCCGTGCGCGACACATGGGTGCCGCCGCAAAGCTCTACAGAAAAGTTTTCTGAGCCCATGGTCAATACGCGCACTTGGTCACCGTATTTTTCGCCAAACAACGCCATTGCACCCGCCTCGACGGCCGCATCCATCGACATGATCTCAGTCGACACCGCGGCATTCTTGCGGATTTGCTCATTGACCATTTGCGTTACGTTGGCGAGCGTTTCGCTCGACACAGGCTCTCCGTGCGAAAAATCAAACCGCAGACGCTGAGAATCCACCAGCGAGCCTTTTTGTAGAATGTGATCACCTAACTCGCGACGCAAGGCCTCATGGAGCAGGTGCGTAGCAGAGTGGTTGAGGCGTGTTCGATTGCGGAGATCCGCATCGATGCTGGCGTGAACCTGGTCGCCGACAGTCAACGTCCCTTGGGTGACTGTGAGGTGGTGCAAGTGATGACTCTGCGCCTTTGTGGTGTCTGTCACGTCAGCGGTCGCACTTGCACTGCTCAAATGACCACAGTCACCTACCTGCCCGCCGCTCTCACCGTAAAAAGGCGTGCGGTCGAGAATCACAACCCCCGTCTGATCCATACCGAGGGCATTTACGGATTCGCCCTCGACCACAATCGCCAGTACGGTGCCATCAGCCTCGTCGACGTCATAGCCCAGAAAGTCTGTTTCCCCTTCAATACTAACTGATTGGCTATAGTCCACTTTGAATCCAGCGCTGTCTTGTGAGCGTTGCCGCTGCGTCGCCATCGCGGCCTCATAACCCGCAAAGTCGAGTGTCAGCCCTCGCTCTCGCGCAATATCATTCGTCAGGTCGACTGGGAAACCATAAGTATCATAAAGCTTGAAAATGACGTCGCCGGGTATCGTGCTTTCCGCGACGGTGTGCAGCGCCTCTTCCAGTATCGCCATACCATTGTCGAGTGTACGCGCAAATTGTGCTTCTTCAGCGTCTAGCGCTGCTGTAATCGTCGACTGATGTTCTATTAATTGCGGATAGGCAGACCCCATTTGTTCAACCAACTCCGGAACCAGCGCCGCGAAAAAAGGCGCCTTCGCACCGAGCTTATTACCGTGGCGAATAGCGCGCCGAATAATACGGCGTAGCACATAACCCCGACCCTCATTACCCGGCAGTACACCGTCAGCAATCAAAAACGCACTAGAGCGCAGATGATCCGCTATCACACGGAGTGACTTATTGGCCGCGTCCGCGGTGCGCAGCTGAGAGGCTACCGCGCCGATTAGCGCCTGAAAGAGGTCAATGTCGTAATTGGAATGGACGCCCTGCATTACTGCGGCGATGCGCTCGAGGCCCATCCCTGTATCCACCGAAGGTGCCGGTAGCGGGTTCAAGTTACCCTGAGCATCGCGGTTGTATTGCATGAAGACGAGATTCCAGATCTCGATATAGCGATCAAGATCATCGTCGTCGCTGCCGGGCGGCCCACCGGGCACTTCTGGTCCATGATCGTAAAAAATTTCCGAGCAGGGACCACACGGGCCGGTATCACCCATCTGCCAAAAGTTATCCTCATCGAGGCGCGATAGTCTGGCGGGATCCACCCCAATTTCATCGACCCAAATTTGTGCCGCTTCATCGTCGCTGATGTGAACGGTTACCCATAATCGCTCAGCCGGCAGCCCTAAGGTTTGGGTCAGAAACTCCCAGCCATAACGAATCGCCTCGCGCTTGAAGTAATCGCCAAAGCTGAAGTTTCCGAGCATCTCAAAGAAAGTGTGATGTCGCGCGGTGTACCCTACATTTTCTAAATCGTTGTGCTTGCCACCGGCACGCACACATTTCTGAGCCGTCACAGCACGCTGATAAGGGCGCTGCTCAATACCCAAAAAGGTGTCTTTGAACTGGTTCATGCCCGCATTGGTGAACAACAGTGTGGGGTCATCTGCAGGGACCAATGAACTAGACGTTACTCTCGTGTGGCCCTGCGCCTCAAAATAGCTCAGGAAGGCTTCGCGAATATCGGCAGTTTTCATGCGGTTTTCTCTGATTCGTTAGCGTATCGGCGCGGTGACCGATACTTAGGCAAGCTGTGCGGAGAGTTCACCCTCTCCCATTGAGCGGCCGGCAAGAATGTGTAAATGAAGATGGAAAACAGTCTGGCCACCCCCTTCACCATTGTTGATGACCAAGCGGAACCCCTCGCCCACTCCCAAATCATTAGCCACCCTACCGGCCACCAACAACAAGTGGCCCAGCAACGCCTGATCCTCGGGGTCAGCGTCAACTAATTTAGGGATGGGCTGGCGGGGTATCACCAAAACGTGTGTTGGCGCCTGAGGGTTAATATCGCGAATGACCACGCAGTGTTCATCCTCATAGATGAACTCAG
The DNA here is from genome assembly GCA_028117185.1 of Luminiphilus sp. The sequence continues at coordinate 23,431 of JAOHHD010000009.1, read as the reverse complement.
AGGGGATCTCTCCCCGTGTGATTTTCCCAAAAATGGTATCCGCCATGGCTCTGTACTCAGTCGAGTTTTTCGTCGGTGGTGAGTGCGCGCGCTTCTTCCTCAAGCATCACAGGAATGCCATCGCGCACGGGGTATGCCAGCCCACTCGCCTTACACAACAATTCTTGTTTTTCCTCGTCGTACACGAGAGGCGCTTTGCTGACTGGGCAGACGAGCACGCTGAGCAATTTAGGATCTAGCACTGAAAACCCCCGGAACAAAAACAAGAGTATAAGCCCTCAGGCGATGAAGAGCATCGATCAATCTGGCATAGGGGGGACTAATAATTGAGGGTCTATCCGATAATTAAACCAGCTCATTCGCCAATCGAGGTGCGCTCCTGTCGCCCTACCTGTCGCGCCCACCGCCCCCACCAGATCGCCAGCCATCAAGCGGTCGCCGACGGCGACAGACACCTGACTCAGGTGTAAAAATGAAGACGATAGACCATAGCCGTGATCGATGATTACCGTGCCGCCGGAATAAAAAAGATCAGATTCCGCTAATGTCACCTCTCCTGCGGCTGGTGCCGAGACTAGCGTGCCGACAGGCCGGGCAATATCGACGCCATAATGGGGTGACCCCGGCGTCCCGTTATAAATGCGCTGGCTGCCATAAACACCGCTGATCGGACCAGTGACGGGCCAGATAAACCCTCGTCGCAGCCCCTCAAGTCCATCCGCACGCTCAATCCGACGGCTCTTGGCCTCCCGCACCCGCGCCCGTTCGGCGCGAGTCCGGGCAAGCTGTTCCTCGCTTGGTGTCACCGTTTGTTGTGGCACGCCCGTCACGCGCTGCAACGCATACTCGCGTTGTGTGACGACGATTTCCTGCTGGCAGGTGTGCTCCGTTATCACCAACAGCGTGTTGACCTCAGGCATATCACGACCCAACCCCAGTACAAAGTATCCCCCGGGTAAAATAGGTACACGCTGGTCAGCCAACCGTATTTCGGTGGCAGTTAACGCTTGCCCCCACAGCAGCCCACCTTGAACGGCATTGCCCTGCAGCGAGACGCATGTGTCAGCTGATGCTACTAGCGAGCAAAGGACGCCAATACATGTCATCACACTTTTAAGGAGTCCCTTGGCTATCGGCATGTGTTTCATGGGGTCTCTTCCCTCTCACTTTGTGCACAACATGTTAAGTCAGCGGGGCCGTCCACGTTACCCAAGGCTTGCGCCTTTGGGAATACAGCCAACTCTCCCCCGCCCGATCTTTCCCAATGTCGCCGCCGCGTTTTACACTCGCCCCATGAGTAGATATCGACCGCCCCGCGCACACGGATCACCCTACATCACGCCAGAGGGCGAGGCGTTGCTGCGGGCCGAATTACACGCTTTGTGGAAGGTAGAGCGACCCGAGGTCACCAAGACAGTGAGCGCGGCCGCGGCTAATGGCGATCGTTCTGAAAATGGCGACTACATCTATGGGAAGAAGCGGTTGCGCGAAATTGACGCGCGAGTGCGCTTTTTGCGGAAACGACTGGAAGTCATTCAGGTCGTGGCAGAACCGCTTGGAGACCCACACACGGTCTGGTTTGGCGCTTGGGTAACGGTAGAAGATGAAGCGGGCACGCAACAGGAGTGGCACATCGTTGGACCAGACGAATTTGATGTCAGCCGGCGCAAAATCTCCTGTGACTCGCCCATGGGTCGCGCGCTATTGGGTAAGAAAGCCGGCGCCGATATTCCACTAGAGACCCCTGATGGCATCGATGATTGGTACTTGGTCTCGATACGCTATGCCGCAGACTAATAGGCCCATTAGCTCAGCTGCATTAATCCAATCAGTCGGCGCTTTCAATCAGTCGGCGCTTTAAGGTGGCACGTCTGCCGCTTAAACTGCCAAGATCAGAACATCCACTCAACGCCAACCAATGCCGTACGAGGCTTATTGGGACGCGCACCATCGGGCTGTCTAGAGACAATAGCGCGTTCATCCAAGGCGTTCTCCAACTTCACGAACGCCGATAGCGTCTCGGTGAAAGCATAGCGACTACCTAGATCGATGACGACAAAGTCCTTCGTCTCTCCAAAGGGCGAAGCCTGACGATTGCAGCTCGCCTTGACGCACATGCTATCGATATATTTCACCACCGCATAACTGTCCCAACGAGCACCCACTTGGGCACCCAGGCGAAGGCTCATGGTGTTTTCAGGGACCGACGCCAGCTTATCTCCGTCAAGCACACCGCTCTGAGTGCTATCGCGGCTTGCCTCTGCCTTAGAGTAGGTATACGCCAACGAGATGGGCCATGCGATATCACCGGTTTCAAAAACATGGCCCAGTTGCAATTCAACGCCAGCAATCACAGCCTCGCCAGTGACAAAAGTGCCGTCAACAGCGCCATTTGAACAAGGCTGAGAATTTGAACAGCTCTCGCCTTTATTTGAAAAATCGCTGTAAAAGCCGACCACTTCCGCAAACCACGCGCCGTCATAGCGCAGGCCCATTTCATAGTTAACGCTCGTCTCGGGCCTCTCGGTCGATTTGGCACTGCCACCAAGCGGTGAAAAGCCACGATGAACACCCGCCAATACAGACCATTGCTCAGTTATCTGATAGAGCGCGGCCAATCCGGGTAACCAAATGCTCACGTCGTTGTCGCGCCGAGACGCGATATTGACTCGACTCAGATCAGCGTATCGCACCTCAGCAGTATCAATCCTCTCGTGACGCAATGCCAGATCAAGTCGCAGCGCATCATTTATCGTCCATGCATCCGTGATCCACAGTGCTAAGGCATCAGCTTCCTGTACCCGATTGTTACTCGAGCTGGGGTTTGTCGTACTGCGATAGAGTAGGTCCCCACTGACCTGATCGTATTTTTCAGTGGGCTGTAATCGATCCACTTCGTCCTGATGGTAACGCGCACCTAGCGATAGTGAGTGTGACCCGATATCCCAAGCTAAATTTGTCTGCAGACCCTCTGAAATATAGCGGCGATTGTTGTGTTTATAAGAGAGACCCAAGCTATCTTGCTCGCCATCAAGCACCGCCTGCGCATTCAAATCGCCCTCATTCGCTGCTGATACCAGCTCCCCTCCACCCGACAGTTTGAACCAGTCGCGATGAAATTCATTTCGATAAACGGTGGTGGTGAGCGCCGCGTCCGTTGCAAGCTGCCAGTCCCATGCCACGCTAAATCCCTTGTGTTCGTTAGTCATTTGATCTGGCGTTGAGAGCCCGTAGCGACGATCTGGAGAGTGCCCGAAATCGACATCGGTGAGGCCCAGATAGGTTTCATCTGATTTTTCATCTGAGTATTGCGCTTTGAAACGCAGCGCGTGGACGGCGCCCTGCCAAGATAATTTAGCCACGTAATCTTCTATTTCGTAACCCGCATCCCGATGAGATCGATCAATGGTTTTAAAACCGTCACCCGATCGCTGCGCGGTCTCCAAGCTAAATCTAAGCGAACCGACTTGCCCCCCATAACTGGCGAGAATATCTGCCTGATTATCCTGGCCGTAAACAAATTGCACGCGTCCACTCGCATTATCGGGGGTTGGCGTCGAGACTAAATTAACCACCCCTCCCGTCGTTTGTGGACCATATCGGAGTTGCGATGCGCCCTTCAGCACTTCCACCGCATGCATGCGCGACAACGTTGGAAAATAGTACGCCGCTGGGGCTGCATAAGGCGCTGGGGCGATCAAAACGCCGTCTTCCATCAGCGTGATTTTTGCTGAGCGCTCAGATGTTGCACCGCGAATACCAATATTAGGTCGCAAGCCGTAGCCGTCTTCCTCTCGAATATAGGTTCCGGGAATCGTTTTAAGCAGTTGATTCACATCTGTGGCCAACTCATCACGAATCTGTGCTGATCCAATAATAGCGCCCGTACCCGCGATATCTCTCACCGATTCTTGCGTGCCAATAATAGTGACCTCCTCTAGCTCTGCGGCGACAATGCCGTGAGAGGCGCCCATCAGCCAGCCAGCCAGTAGTGCGGGGATCATTGTTTTTGTTGCATCAGCGCGAGACATTTCATTACCTTCAACCAAGTCATTTGAGAATAATAATACGAATGGTTCTCATCCGCAACTGGTTTCTCAGTCAAGGACCGCTCCCGTTTCACCCCACTCTCTCGGTGCGCTGTTTGAGAGATCACCCATTGACTGCAGACTATCTGCCCGATAGGGTTTTTCGGCGGTTGCTGGCGTGTCCGCCTCAATGCCCTGAAACATTATGTGGCCGCAGTAAGCGCGGCTTGAGCGCGTCTACATTGGCTAGTGATGACAGGCTGAGCTGTCATCGTAGCCTTTAAAATTAAATGTCCGTACAATCTATACGTATTATCAAAACAAAATGCCAAGGAGCCGAAGATGACCGGAGCGCGTCCACTAGAAGGTCTGAGAGTCATTGAATTGGGCCAGCTCTTAGCAGGCCCCTTTGCAGGCACAGTGCTAGGGTACTTCGGTGCTGAGGTTATCAAAGTGGAACCTCCTACCGGCGACCCCATTCGTCAATGGCGCGAAGTCCGCAATGGGATGTCGCTGTGGTACCACTCTCTGGCGCGAAACAAAAAAAGCGTCACGCTAGACCTCAAGTCCGAACGAGGACAGCAGCTCGCATTTGACCTACTGGCTAAAGCCGACGTGGTCATCGAGAACTTTCGACCCGGTGCGATGGAAGGCTGGGGACTCGGTCCAGAGCAGGTCAAAGCCGTTAACCCAGGTATCATTTATGCGCGTATTTCAGGCTATGGCCAAACCGGACCGTTCTCGGAAAAGCCCGGCTACGCCTCGGTCACCGAGGGCTATGGTGGATTCCGGTATATCAATGGCGAACCGGGCAAAGCGCCTGTCCGACCCAATATCTCTCTGGGCGACACGGTTGCCGCTATCCATGCGGCACTCGGTGTTGCATTTGCCATTATTGAACGCAATAAAAGCGGCAAAGGTCAGGTTGTCGATGTGGCGCTGTACGAGTCGATCTTTAATCTGCTTGAAGGTCTAGTCCCGGAGTATGATGGCGCAGGGGTTATCCGCGAGCCCTCAGGAACCACCATCACGGGTATCGTACCGACCAATACTTACGCCTGCGCTGACGGCAAATATGTCGTGATTGGCGGCAATGGTGACTCCATTTTCAAAAGACTGATGACTGAGGCAGGTCGCGAGGATATGGCGAATGACCCAGAGCTCAAACACAATCAGGGTCGCGTCATTCATGAGCAACGCATTGATGACGCGCTCGCGCAGTGGTGCAGTGCCCACAATGCGGCAGATATCATTAGCAAACTGGAGGGGGCGCGAGTGCCCGTGGGGCCGATTTACAGCGTAGCAGACATGATGACGGATCCTCACTACATTGCCCGCGGCATGTTTGAGACGGTCGAGATCGACGGCGAGCCGCTAAAAATTCCGGCGATTATGCCCAAACTCAGCGAGACGCCCGGCCGCACTGACTGGCCTGGCGCCAAAATTGGCGAACATAACGCGGAGATCTTGGGCGAGCTTTTGGGGTTATCTGAGGATGATCTGGCCGCCTTGAGCACTGATGGCATCACTTGCTAGCGGCGGCCATGAAGCTTGAGGGACTCACTGTTGTCGATCTTTCGCTATTCCTTCCGGGACCAGCGGCGACGCAGATCATGGCAGACCATGGCGCTCGGATCATCAAGGTAGAGAACCCGCGAGCCCCAGAACCCACCCGATCAGCTGATGCTTTCCCGTGGCAACAAGGTGGACAGACCGTCATGTTTCGCAATACTCAGCGAGGCAAACAGAGTATTGCGCTCGACTTAAAAACGGAGGCAGGTAAACGTGCGCTATTGGCGCTTGCAAAAACTGCCGATGTTGTCGTAGAGGCGTTCCGCCCGGGTGTTGCCGCAAGACTGGGCATCGATTACGCCACCTTGTCTGCCGACAACCCGGGGCTCGTTTACTGCTCAATTTCTGCCTTTGGACAAACCGGCCCCTGGTGCGATCGTCCGGCTCACGACACCGCAACGGTCGCCGCAGCCGGCATATTGGATGTCACACGCTCCCCTGAGGGGACTGACGGACCTGCCATTATCGGCGTGCCAATCGCCGACATGCTGGCGAGCAACCTGGCGCTCTCAGGCATTCTGATGGCCCTTCTCCGGCGACAGACGACAGGCCAAGGGGATTTTGTAGATATCAGCATGTTTGAATCGGTGCTAGCCGCAAGTCCCAATATTATGGGACCCGTATTCGGGGGGGATCAGGCTCCTGAACGGTTAAAGGAGCGCACGCATGGGGGCAACGCCATGCTCAATGTTTATGAGACCGCCGATGCACAGTATCTGGCACTCGGTGGTGGCGAGCATAAGTTTGTCACCGCGCTGTTCGAGGGACTGAACAGGCCCGATTTCATAGAGGCAGTGACTGGTCCCGCGGGCGAAGGCCATTGGGAAGCGATCGCTTTTCTCCGCGACACGTTTAGAACGCGCTCTCGATTAGAATGGGAATCGTGGTTCGAGGGCCGAGACATCTGTTGGAGTCCAGTTGTGTCACTTAAGGAAGCCTGGAATGCCGAGCACGTTTGGCAGCGAGGCATGCGCTTTCAAGACGAGCAAGGCAATGATCATATCGGCACTGCAGTGCATTTTTTGCAAGAACCGGCGCAGATAAACACGCATTTACCACCCGTAGGTGGACAAACTGCGCAAATTTTAGCAGAACTGGACTTGACCGATGCCGATCGCGAGGTGATATTAGGGGTTCTAAGCTAGATTGTCCGTACAATTTAATGATTGACGCCTGTAAGAACAGTAATCCGACGGCGCGATCGCACAGTAACAACAATAAGTTTGAGTCGGACCAGGCTCATCATCAATGAAGGAGGCTACCCATGAGGAGCTGCAATCCACTCAACCGGCATCGACAGATACTGGCGACACTTCCCCTGACGGCTGCGATATCCACAGCCATCACAGCCGCTACATTGCTGGCACCGCATAGCGCCATGGCACAACTCGAGGAGGTTGTGGTGACGGCTCGAGCGCGAACAGAATCACTGCAAGATGTCCCTGCAACCGTAACCGCGTTTACAGAGGGGCAAATCGAGAACATGGGTATCGCGCGCGCTGAAGATTTTGTCTACATGACGCCCGGTGTCACTTTCGTTAACTCGGTGGAGGTCGGCGACAGCCAGCTCGCCATCCGCGGTATCAACGGCGCCCGTGATGCCGAAGCCAACTTTGCGTTTATCGTCGATGGCGTGTTGTATACCAACCCCTCAGCCTTTAATCGGGAATATCCTGATTTAGCGCAAATCGAGATACTCAAAGGACCACAAGGCGCACTATATGGCCGCTCTGCTGCTGCAGGCGCGGTGATCATGTCTACCAAACGGCCCACCCAAGAGCGAGAAGGCAGTATCAAAGTCGGTGCTGCTGAGTACGGTACTTATTATGGCACGGCGACAATTGCGGGTCCTTTGGGCGACGACGTAGCTGGACGGTTGACCGTCACCTCGCGCAAGACTGATGGCTTTCTGGAGAATGTTTACCTGAACGATGATGTGGTGAACGATTATGAGGAAACCGCGGTTAGCGCTCGCATTGTCATGGACCCGACTGACACGCTGTCCATCGATACCAAGTTGCGCTATTCCGAGGTATCGGCAGCGTCTATCGCCTTTAACGCCGCCTTTGAACTCCCCTTCTTTGTAGGTGCGCTCGCGGGTTTGCAGGACTTTGGTGTCGACAATACCGCCGCAGCGGTTGATGTGAACGAGTTTGAATGGGTGTACAGCCCCAACGTTGACCCAGAAAATGAGCAGGAAACGCTTGAGTTCTCGGTCAAAATTGACAAGCAGTTAGAAAATGGCACCCTCACAGCTTGGGGCCTTTATTCTGACCAAGAACAGTACTTTCTAGCGGATGGCACATCTGGCGCGTTTGGGTTTTACAACAACCTTGACCATTGTCAGCAGACCGCCGCTGATCGATCACTCTTTCTGGGCGACAACACGCCAATGCAGCAGCCAACGTTTAACCTAGCGGGCTTCTCGCCAGATGGAAATCCCTTTTTCCCCCCTTATAGCCCAACGACCTGTGACGGCTATCAGTACCAGGAGCGTAACCAGCGCGACATTAGCTTTCAGCTGCAGTATACCTCTGACTCCGATCAGCGGCTTCGCTGGCAAGTGGGGATGTACTTCCTCAATATTGATCGTCGTGTAGGCGTCGCTCAATTAGAGGACGATAACCGCGCTCAATTACCTCGCTCATTTGTTAATGAGCTCACCGATGCGCTCGTGCTAGACGACTTCGAAACCACCGTTTTATCTGGTTTTGGCTCGATAAGCTACGATATGACAGATCGCATGGAACTCTCTTTTGCATTGCGTTATGACATTGAGGATCGTGAGGTTAAAAATGCAGTCCCCAGCCCCGCTGAGGGCGCAGTATCAACCCGTATCGACTATTGCGGTCAGTTCTTTGACGGCGGCTGTACACTCAATGGCGCAGCACTAGGCGGCACGCCTTGGAACCCTGCCTTCATCGACCTCGAGACAGGCGCTGTCAGCAATCGGGTGGCGGATCGAAGCGAGGAATTCGATGCTATTCAGCCTAAAGTCAGCTTGACCTATGACGTCTCAGACAACACCACGGTCTTTGGTAGTTGGGGCGTAGGTTTTAAGACAGGCGGCTTTAACAACCTGGGCGGAACCGAAATCATCAGTTTATTCCTAGTGAACCCCGATGGTCTGCCCGTTGCACCGCCCGAAATCTACGAAGAAGAAACATCGAGCTCATTTGAAGTGGGTTTCCGCTCTACGCTGCTTGACGGCAACCTGCAGCTAAATGCAGCGGCCTATCACACCGAAGTTGATGACATGCAATTCTTTGAATTTTATGTCGGTCCCTTCGGTTTGCTGAGAACGGTTGAGGGCATCGATGAGGTGACGATCCAAGGCTTCGAAATTGGCGGCTCTTGGCAAATGACAGATGGGCTTCGCTTAGACGCAGGCTACAGCACCATTGATGGCGAAATTGATGCCATGACCGTGCGTCCCTACGTCGCGGGAAATGACGTCCCTAATGCGCCAGAATTCACCGCTAACCTTGCGTTAACGTGGGATCAAAATATTGGTGACCTGAACCTGATGGCTAGAATCGAGTACGCCTATCAGGGCGATGTGTTCTACCACGTGGTCCAGGGTAACGATTTGGACTCACCCAATGGCGGCGTACCCGGATTGGGCATTGCACCTAACTATTCTGTGCCTGCTGCACTTCAGAACCTGACTGGAGAAGGCGGCCTGGACACCAGCTACGAGAATACGAAAGTGGACGGATACGGCATCACCAATTTACGCGTGAGTGTCGGTGGCGATCAATGGACGCTGACCGCCTTTGCTCGCAACCTCTTTGATGAGGAGTACGTAGGTGAAGTCATCATGGCGCCAGAGTTCGGCGGCGCATTTGTCACCCCCGGTACTTATCGCACAGCTGGTGTAGAGTTCCAATGGAGTTTCTAGGGCAGTAAAGCCACTATAATAAGAGAGCCGGGCACTGCCCGGCTTTTTTATGCCTGATATTGAACGCATACCACTGCGGCCTTAGGCGTTTGGTAACCGCCCAACCAAGTTCAAACCAAACACTCGGAAAGCGGTCACCGGGCACAAAGCGGGCAGCACTTTGTCGGGGAACCTTGGGAATGCTGAGGTTTGCAGAAGTAACCGGTAAACGTATGGCTTACCACAGGCAATACCGCTAAGGACTGACACCACGTCATCACTCCACATCCCTAGCCCTAGCCCTAGCCCTAGCCCTAGCCCTAGCCCTAGCCCTAGCCCTACTCTTGATCTGGATCTGGATCTTGGTCTTGGTCTTGGTCTTGGTCTTGGTCTTGGTCTTGGTCTTGGTCTTGGTCGACAACGATGTCGCTGCTCAAGGCTAAAGCCAAGCGCGGCAACAAACTAGCGGCGACCGCCGACACTGTGGGCGGCCAACAGCGGGCGATAACGTCAGTTAGGCTGTCTGCCCATGCGGTGGTCAAACAGTGCTGACATAACAAAATCCGAACCCGGCGCCATCCGGCACTGAGCGGAGGTCCGTGCCGACACTCGTCGCCCGCTCGGCTTCGACCTTGTTAGCGGCCTACCGCCCCAAAAAAAGCCGGGCAAGCCCGGCTTTTAACTGCTTTGAATCAAAGCCTATCGATCAACCTCGGGCCACTTTGACACGCCCTTTGGCTTTCGGTTGCTCCTCCAAGTACTTTAACGCCCAAGCTTGGAACTCTGGCTGGCGAGGGGCATCCAATCCAGTTTCCTTTTTGCATCGCTTCTTAAGCTCAGCAATGTCTCCGCCTCGGTCAAACATCTTGACCTTACCTCGCTGCTTGGCCATTCGCGCGCGCAACGTTTTGGTTTTCTTCTCGTCAACTGTCAGATCAGCGTTCATGACGACGCCGTAACGGCGAGCACCTTCGACCGAAACCAGCCCAGCGCGGACATCGAACTCAACGCGTTCTGTCTCTCGCTTGAAGGGGTCTCCGCAACCACCGCCACCCCAGGTATTAAAGTACAAAATATCCCCCGCACTGACGACAATGCGATCGCACTTACTCGGCATCCTCTCCTCACTACCGTCTGCGCGTTTAAGAATCTTTTCAGACCGACGCCCCGGCAACCCACCGTTGACACCCCATGGGTATGTCAACCAGCGGTCGTCGTGAATTGAAATGGTACCCGGCTCCAGGAAGCAGTACCCCATTCGGAGGCCATTGCCGCCCCGGTTGTACCCTGCTCCGCCGCTATCGGTAATGGTTTCGTAACTCTCGATACGAAGCGGGAAATAGCTCTCAAGGAATTCGTTAGGCACGTTAGTGAAGCTTGGCCAGAGCGAATGGCCGTCGGGGCCATCACCAGACGGCTTGCCTGGAATCCCACCAAAACCAATCGAATAGAGCTGATACCACTCGCCATTTTTATCGTAACCCGAATACATAAAATGAGGACTGTCAGAGAAGCCGGCCCCAGCCAGGAAGTCGGGATCACCCTGTCCCAGCAAGCCTCCCAGTACGTCGAAAATTCTCCCTAAGGCGTGGGTTCGACAAGACAGCGCCGCCGGTTCCCTCGGCTTTAACAAGGTGCCACTGGGAATGCGCACTTCCATCAGGTCGTAAAAGCCGTCGTTAAACATGATCTGAGGGTCAAAAACCATGATCATGTAAACGCCGCAAAACATTTTGAACATTTCTTCGTTCAGGTAAAAGTTGATGGAACTGATGGATTGAGGATCAGTGCCTTCAAAATCAAAGATAACCTTGCCTTTATCGCGCCACATCGCACACTTAATACGATAGGGGCCCATACCGAGGCCATCATCACAAATGTAGTCTTCAAAATGCTGCTTCTTCTCAGGCACGGTGTCTTTGATCAACTTCGCCATCGCACGCTTGTTGCGCGCCAGAAGCTCATCGAGTGCCGAGTAATACTCGTCATCGCCAAAACGCTCAGCCATCTCGATCACACGCTTCTCAGCGGTGCGCATCGCCGCAACTAGGGCATTGAAGTCACTGCGGTTCCAAGTGGGCATGCGGCTATTGTGCAGAATCAATTCCAGCACATCGGTTTGTAACTCGTCTTTTTTGAAGATCTTCAAGGGCGGCACGCGAATGCCCTCTTCGAAGATTTCTCTCGCATCGGTTGGCAAACTACCCGGCACCTTGCCACCCACGTCGGTCATATGACCAAACATCGCCGCGTAGGCAATTAATCTGCCATCTTTAAAAATCGGCCGCAGTAGCAGCCAGTCATTGATGTGGCTGATCGCGCCATTACAGGCGTAGGGGTCCGTCGTGAGGAACAGATCCCCCTCTTCAATGCTACCGTCGTAAGCTTCTTTAAAGCCGTGAATAAAGCTTCCAAACTGGCCCACGACCATCTTGCCTTCGAGATTCGCAATCATCGGGAACATATCGTTTTGTTCCCGAATACCGGGCGACATCGCCGTGCGAAAAACAACAGCGTCCATTTCATAGCGCGCGTTCATCATCGCATTTTCAATGATATCCAAGGTGATGGGATCAATGTCTTTGCGCTTTAATTTCTTAGAGTTGGTTTCAACAATAGTTGCTGGCATGTTTCGTTCCCTCGCTTAAGCAGACGGTGCGATCAAGATGTTGCCGAACTTGTCGACATTGCCGGTATGGCCCGAGAGGATCACAGTGGTTGAATCCATCTCTAGCACCACCGCAGGGCCCTCGATTTTATTACCGGCTTTCAATTGGTCCCGGCGATACAAATTTGCGTCCATATCTTTGCCTTCCATGAACACCTTTGACACGCCAATTTTTGCCGCAGCCACCGGCGTGCGGCTCCCCGAACGCGTGGCTTTTTTAGCATCGATTTCGGCGCTCTTACCCTGCGCTACCGCGCGAACGTTGACGATTTCCTTGTCGGCATCTAGGGCAAAGGTAAACAGCTGAGAGTGCATTTCATCAAACGGGTCGCCGATGACAGACAGGCCTTTGGACTTCAGTTTTTTGATATCGAAGTCCACGGTTAGCTGCAGGCCTTGGCCCGCGTAACGGACATCCGCCTCATAACTGACAGATCGCTCAGATTTGGGGACACCCTCCTTCTCTAGCGTCTTGAGCGCTTTGTTAGCGAGCTGCTGATAAATGCGCAGTAACTCAGTCGGCGATGTTTTGCCAAAACGGCGAATAAACGTCCTAGAGGCTTCATCGCGCACTCGAGTCGTTGCATCCCCATAGGCACATAGCACGCCCGGGCCCGGCGGAATAATCACCGGCCAACTGTTCATCAATCGGCCGAGTGCATTGGCATGCAATGGGCCCGCGCCACCAAAGCCAATCAAGGCAAAGTCACGCGGATCAAAGCCCTGCTCAACCGACACTAGGCGCAGCGCGCCGTACATATTTTCGTTCACGATATCGATAATACCGGCCGCAGCACGCTTGACCGAGATACCGAGTGCCTTGGCGATCGGCGCAATGGCTTGTTCCGCGCGATCTCGACGAATTTCCATGTCGCCACCGAGGCGAACCTCACTGGGCAAATAACCCAACACCACATTAGCGTCGGTGACCGTCGGGAGTTCACCGCCTTTGTTGTAGGCAGCTGGGCCCGGCTCAGCACCGGCACTCTCTGGACCAACACGCAGCGCGCCCGTCAACTCGGGGACGTGCGCTATCGAGCCTCCTCCTGCGCCCACCGTTCTCACATCTACCGATGATGCTCTCACCGTGACATCTCCCACGGTGGTCTCTCGCCGCAGCTGTGCTTTGCTGTCTTGGACAAGCGCAACATCCGTCGACGTGCCACCCATATCAAAGGTCAGTAGGTTTTCAAACCCGGCTTGCTTGGCTACCCAAACCGCTCCTGATACACCGCCCGCAGGTCCACTCATAAGCAAGTTGACCGGCAATGCCTGAGCCACTTTGGCAGAGGCCATGCCGCCGTCGGAGCGCAGGATATGCAATTTAACGTCCTTCATACTGGCCTTGAGTTTCCGCTCAAGGTTTTTAACGTAGTCAGCGACCTTGGGTCTCACATAGGAGTTCGCTACGGTCGTAATCGTGCGCTCGTATTCCTGCATTTCTGGCACTACGTCATAAGACAGAGAGACAGGCACGCCTGGCAAAACTTGCTTGGCCAACTTTTCGACCGCCTTTTCATGGGCCGGATTTGCGTAAGAGTTAATCAGCGATATCGTCAGCGCTTCGATGTTTTCTTTTTTCAGCTTCTTTAATTCGCGAATAACTGACTTTTCGTTCAATTCACGCACGACAGCGCCATCAGCGCCCATCCGTTCATCGACTTCAATAGTGCAAGATAACGGTGCTAAGGGAGCGCTCTTGTTATAGATCACCCAACCACCCAGACCACCGGGCACATAGGAGCGCGCAATTTGAAGCACCTGCCGGTAACCTTTGGTCGTAACCAGACCCACTTTCGCTCCCGACCCGGTCAAGACCGTATTGGTGGCGACAGTCGTACCGTGCATGACTTGTGATATACCGCTGGGGTCAATGCCCGCGTTATCGCAAATTTTGGCGACGCCATTCATGACGCCGATGGAAGAGTCCGCAGGCGTACTGGGTACTTTTGCGGTGTGAATAGACCCTGATTTCTCATCAACGAGAATCAGGTCGGTAAATGTGCCGCCGACGTCGACACCAAGACGATAAGGCATAGTGGCCTCCTCTTGTTAAGGATCTTATTGTGACCTCATTGCGATGACTGCAGCGCCTAGACTCGCTAAAACAAATAACCACGTTTCAGAAACGATTGACCGGACATTTGCTACAATCTCGCCTACATCGCCACGATGCACCAATCCGCAGACAGGTGCAAGGTATCATCCACACCGATCAAAAATTTTCGGAGCACATCATGATCAAACCCCTCGCCGGTATTCGAATCCTTGCCATCGAGCAATTTGGTGCAGGCCCCTACGGGTCAATGTACCTCGCTGAGCTCGGTGCAGAAGTGATTAAAGTAGAAAACCGCGCAACCGGGGGCGATCCGGCGAGGCAATCAGGCTCTGTGACGCTGGCCGATGACGACAGCGCTTATTTTCAAGCCTTTAACCTGTCTAAGCGCAGCATTACATTGAATCTAAAAAGTGACGAAGGCCGGGCGTTATTCCATGATCTCGTGCGTAAAAGCGATGTCGTGTGGAACAATCTTCGTGGCAGTCAGCCAGCAAAACTAGGGCTGGATTATGATGCGTTGAAAGACATCAAACCCGATATCGTCTGCACTCATATCTCGGCGTACGGCCGTGACAATGACCGTGCCGACTGGCCAGGCTATGACTACCTTATGCAAGCGGAGTGCGGATTTTTATCCGTCACAGGGGAACCCGGCACCCCGCCATCCCGCTTTGGCTTATCCATGATTGATTTCATGACCGGCGTCGTAGCAGCACTGGGTTGCGTCGCAGCATTGTTAGCGCGTCCTCAGCAAGGGGGCCGCGACGTAGATATCAGCCTGTTTGATGTCGCGCTGCATCAGCTAACCTACCCTGGTACTTGGTATCTGAACCACGGCATTGAAACGGGGCGCGTGGCACGTTCGGCTCATCCCTACAACACGCCAGTGCAGCTATACAAAACACAAGATGGCTGGATCTTTATCATGTGTATGACTGATAAATTCTGGCACCTGCTGTTAGAGCGCCTTGATCATGTTGCACTGGGCGAAGATCCACGGTTCAGTGACATGGCGGCGAGAGCGGAAAATCGAGATGCACTCACCGAGGCGCTAGACGGCATTTTTCAGACGGCCGAGACGGATCATTGGTTCGAACTATTGCAGACCTATATCCCCGTCGCCCCTGTCCACGACTTACCTAATGCGCTCGACAACCCCTTTGTGATGTCTACTGGCATGATGCAATTCTTGCAGCACCGGGAGTTCGGTGATTATCGCGGTCTCAGCAACCCCATTAAGCTGGACAACCAGCGTTTAAGTTCCCACTGCGGTCCGGGTCTCGGCGCAGATAATGCCGACATCATTGGCGGGGAACTCGGTGTGGCAAACCTCGAGGATCTGGCTTCTCGAGGGGTTATCTAACCAACGGTCGCAGCCTATGGCACATAGGCTAGTGCGCATTAAGAAAGTCAAATAGGATTTCACCAAAGACGATCTTCTCTTCCTTGCCGGCCACTACATGCGCCACGCGATCCATGCTCACGCCCACCGAGTTTGGCAAGCCCTCCTCTAAGGGCTTCGTCGTTCTGGGACCTGTGATCATATCCTCCCCCGCATGGATAACGAGCGTGGGGGCAACGATCTCACTGAGATGCGGGCGGATATCATGGCCCAGACAAGCTTGGATAAATCTGAGGTGCGTGGGGATCCTGCCCTCTAGCGCTCCCCAAACACCGCCGCTACCCAATAATTTTTCTCGGTTGGCGTTGTAGTATTCGGGACGGAAGGACAGCGAAGCCACCATGGACTGAAAGGCATGAAACCCGGCATGCTCATGCATGTCACCAAAGGCAGTCAGCTGATCGCTCAGCATCGCATCAGCCCAAGTCCAACACCCCATATTGACCATACACCGAACCAAGTCTGGTCGCTTAAAGGCAACCCACTGCCCGATACAAGCACCGATGCCCACCAAGCCAACAAAATAGACGGACTTCATATTCAGGTGGTCTAGTAAAGCGATAATGTCATCAGCGAACAGCTGAGTTGAGGCCGGCACCGAATAATCATCGGTCGATTCACCTAGTCCACGATAATCAATAATCACCGTTGAAAATTGATCCGTCATTCCCCGCGCCAGGTAATGATGTCGCCCATGGCAGAAGGTGTCCCATCCCCCGATATAAACTGCGGGAGGACCATCACCATGCACTTCGTAATACATGTCATGGCCATTGATTTGGGCGATCGGCATAACTGAACTCCTAAAATTAAGGTTTAGCGGTGTTTAAAGGCGGTTATTAAGATGGTCCAAGACAAATTGAAGATCGACCACATCGGCGTAGCGGCGGCCCACATCCTGTAAATTGTTATCGTGAGCCTGTGCATCTTGGTCGCCGCAACAATCTGCCGGTACGATCGTTCTAAATCCCGCAGAGAAGCTATCAACAATCGAGGCGCGGACGCAGCCAGATGTTGTGCAGCCCGTAATAATGGTCGTATCAATACAGTGTTTTACCAACCATGGCTTGAGTGGCGTCTCGTAAAAAATAGATGGTGCCGTTTTAATGAACTCGAAAACGTAACCTTCTTCGCGAATACGAGGATCGATCTCAGTACAGGGATGGCCATGATAAAAGCTGCCGTCGTAAAGCGAATCAATCTTCCAATACACCATTTCATCAGGTCCGCCCCAAGACACCGCACAAGACGCGGCGGGTATCTGATGCGCCTTACAGGCGGCGAGCAGGATCGCAGTATTGTCGACTGCTTGCTGGACGTGGTCGCTTCGACCCAGAGGGTTACTCGCATCGGTAAAACCAAGCTGAAAATCTACCATTAGCAGGGCTGGACGTTCGCCAAAACCGATATCTCGTTGCCCATATCCCGCTTGTGCAAACTTATCCATGTCGCCTCCTCAAAAAAGAACTCGCCCTCAGTGAATGCAATATGACTTAGAATGTACGAACATTTCAAGGATTCCCGTTCCCATGAGCACTCCCAGTTTCGTTGACGCGTTCAGCCAACAGTTCACTCTTGATCCCAAGCAAACTGCATTGCTCATTATCGATATGCAAAATGCCACCGGAAATCGGCACATGGGCCTCGGTAAGTTACTCGCGGAACAAGGTAACAGTGACTCAGCACAGTACCGCTTTGACCGCATCGAGCAATTATTGATTCCTAATATACAAAAGCTCATCGAGGGCTTTCGTAAAGCTGGCGCATCGATTATCTGGATTACCTATGGCGCTAATGCCCATGATGCCAGCGACGCGCCGCCGCATATCGCACCGATCATCAAAGCCACTAACAATATTGCCGGTCAGCCCGAGCATGAGGTGGTCGACGCATTGAAACCGGGCCCTCATGATTTGGTGCTGAATAAAACGACGCAAGGTGCCTTCCGGTCAACAGGACTTGACAGCGCATTACGCGCATTAGGGGTGACGACTGTGGTCTCCACCGGCGTATCCACCAACAACTGCGTTGCCATGACCTCAATGGAAGCCTGCGATTTACAGTATCGGGTCGTCGTGGCCAGCGACGGCACTGGTACCGACAGCGCAGAGATGCAGCAGGCGACGCTGACCATGCTCAAGCGTTTATGGGCTCGCGTGCTCAGCACGGATGAGATTCTTGCGGAGCTCAGCGCAACAGGCGAAACCCCCTGACCCCACCCACATCGAACCATTGGGTCGGGAGCCTGTTGGTTGCCGTCGGCGCCATTCTTCTTGCGGGAAAAGGGCTATTCGCTAAAGCACTTTACGGCATGGGGCTTACCTTCCATGACGTCGCCGCCATTCGGTCCGTGCTCGCCGTACCGGGCTTTGCGCTGCTAGCTTGGCTTTACCGCAGCCACATTAACCGCACTCCAGATGTCATGACGCACCGCAAAGATCTGTTGCTCGCCGCAGCGGTCGGTCTCCTGTGCTACTACCTCGGTGCCTTAGCTAATTTTTATGCACTGACCATCGTTGCTGCTAACGTAGAGCGCCCTTTGCTGTTTGCTTATCCCATTTTTGTGGTCCTCATCACCACCCTATTGCACCGTCGGGCGCCTTCTGCGCCCGTCGTGCTCGCTCTGTTGCTGACGACGATGGGCGTCACACTTGTCACCGGTGCACTGAACGCCTCATTGACCGCTGAACAGTGGACTGGGATAGGCTGGATCAGTTTTTGCTCTTTCACCATTGCTATTTACTTTCTAGTCAGCGCCAAGCTCACTCAGCGACTGGGCAGCAGCTTCTTTACTTTTATCGCCATGACGTCTGCGGCGGTGGGCTTTCTTGGACATTATCAAATCGCGCGAGGCTGGCAAAATATTGATCTCTCAGGTTCCGCCTGGCTAATGCTCGCAGCATTGATCGTCTTCTCGACGGTACTCCCATTACTGCTGATGGCCGAAGGCGTGCGTCGAGTGGGCGCATCGCGCGCAGCCCTGATCAGTACGCTGGGCCCCCCTGCCACCGCCATCATGGCCTATTACCTGACAGGTGAAATGCTTACCCTCAGTCAGCTAGCCGGCATTGGCCTTGTCATTATTGGCGTGCTGTCGCTAGAGTTAGGCCGTTCGCGGCACTATTAGGTGCGATGCCCTAGCGATGAGATCCTATTAACCAGCCATTTTTCTTCTGTGGTTGGTATTCAATATAAATGTCCGTACAATTGAGGTTCAGTTATCGCCGATTACCTTGCTTGGAGTTTGCAACATGTATGCCACGCGCGCATTAAGTCCTTCATTTGGCGCTGAGGTGCTTGATTTTGATCCCAGCGCTTCCCAGTCAGAAGCTGCTATCGACGCCATCAAGGCGTTATGGGCAGAGCACAAATTGCTGTTGTTCAGAGATCAACATTTTGACGAGACCACCTTGGTGAACTTCAGCAAGGAGTTTGGTGCGTTAGAAATTCACGTTCGAGAAGAGTATCTGTCGCGGGAGCATCCGGAAATTCTTTATGTGTCCAATATCGAGCGCGAAGGAAGACGGATTGGTATTCTGGCCGATACGGAGGTCGGTTGGCACTACGATCAAATCTACCTGCCCAAACCGGCTGTCGGTTCGCTACTGATGGCTGATATTTTGCCCCCTGAGGGCGGCAGTACCGAATTTGCCGATATGTGTGCCGCCTTTGATGCCCTGCCTGAAGCCACTAGGATCAAATTGGAAGGCTGTCTTGCCAACCAATCCTACGAAGCGTTTAACCAAGCCTACAGCGTACCCACCAATACAAAGCAAAAGGCACGCTCACCGGATATCCATCATCCCCTGATCAGGACACATCCAGCTACCGGCAGGAAAGCGTTGTATCTGTGCCCCGGCATGACAACAGAGATTGTGGGCTGGGACGCCGAGGAAAGCGCAGAGATGCTGGCATTTTTATTTGATTGGACAACGCGTCCTGAATTTGTCTACTCGCACGAATGGCGGCCGGGCGATGCGCTGCTGTGGGACAACGCCTGCACCATGCATCGCCGAGACCCTTTTGACCCCCAGCATGCCAGACTGATGAAACGAACCACCATACTGCCGCCAGCAGCGCTGGGAGTGCCCTTCTAGCACAGCCGCCTTGGCACACTCGACAGAATCGGGTTGACGGCCCAGTTTATCAGCAACATCACGGCGATTAACGCGAATAGTGTTGACAATCATTCTCATTAGCATACTATTGCGGTATGTACATTTGTATTTGCAAAGGCGTCACTGATCGGGAAATCGTCCAAGAAGTCGAGGCGGGCGCTCGCTCCATTGATGACGTCAAAGTCAAAACAGGCTGCTCTAGCCAGTGTGGCAAATGTCTGTTTCGCGCCAGCAAATTGGTGCAGGACACGCTGCATGGGCAACAGGGCGTCAACGGCAACAGCCTACTGAGTGCCAGTAGCTGAGAATACGAATGAGTTTGATTCGTTTTATCCAATAAAAACAATGACTTAGTGTTATTCTTGGTTTATTTCGACTACACTGCGCCTGTCGAAAAAAGTCGAGGAAAGGATTATGAAAGGTCACGCTGACGTCATTTTGCATCTCAACAAAATTTTGTATAACGAGCTGGTCGCCATCAACCAGTATTTTTTTGCATTCCAAAATGTACAAAGACTGGGGACTCGTCGAGCTTGCAGAGCACGAGTACCACGAGTCGATCGATGAGATGAAGCATGCGGATGCGTTGGTCGAACGCATCCTCTTTTTAGAGGGCATCCCGAACTTACAAGATTTGGGGCAATTGCGCATTGGAGAGACGCCTCGAGAAATGCTCGAATGCGACCTGCAATTGGAACATATCGCGCACGCTGATCTGATTGCCACCGTCGAGTGCTGCGAAAAAAACAAAGACTTCGTGTCGCGAGATTTAGCGCGACATATATTAGAAGCCGAAGAAGAGCACGTTGACTGGTTGGAGACGCAGCTGTCACTGATGGATCGTGTCGGCGAGCAAAACTACCTGCAAACGGCGATGAAAACGGTCAAGCCAACGGCGTAAGGCGATTTGAGCGCCTCAGGAATGCCCTACCCCGAGATCAAGTGCCTCGGGGCGGTTTCCTGAAAACGTCTTACGGCGCGCTACAACCGCAATACACCTTTATCAGGAGCCGGCCTGTATAGCGCTACTCGCCGCTTTGTTCTGCTGCCGGAGGCTGGCAACCCTCGGCACAACACTGGCCAGGTTGCTTTTGCCGCGCGGGCGCACCAGACGAACCCGACTCCGCTACGCCTCGATCCAGCAACCGTTCAACCAGCCCCCGACGTTCCTCAATAGGATACTGCCGAAAGATCTCTCGTTTCATCGCCTGCGGTGAACCACCGCCGTGCAGGCTGATGACCGAGTACCACCCCGCCGTCGATGAGGCGGTGATGTCCTCCATAAAACGCGCTACCTGCATACGCTGATCGTACGGAATATCAGCGCGACCCGCGAGTAGCGTCGCTAAATCGCCAGAGGTGGCGGGGTTATGGTCTTCATCAGGCCCCGGCAGTGCCACAATCAGTCCGCCTGACACCTCATGGGCTATGCGGTGCATATCGTATATCTGTGTTGCCAATAACAACTTGCCCACATTAGAGAATATCGGCTCCGGCATCCAAGAGCCGCTGGGATCTTCAATACCGTAAACCGAGGCAGCCACACCGCAGGCAAAAAATCCCTCTACGAGCTTAATCAACTCCGCCATGCTATCTCTAAGGTGGGGTACCGTTGCCATGTCCAGCCCATTGGCTTCGGTCATGAGCGCCCCCGCACCAATTAAGAGATCACCAAAACCGGCGCGAGCGCCGATGCAGCTGTGTCGATGATGATTGGCATAGGAGGTCACCAAATGCTCGGTGTAGTCATGCTCGCCCGCAAAAAACACCTGATCCCACGGCACCAACACTTGGTCAAAGTGGCATACCGCCGTGCTCTGTCCATACTTGGCGCTGAAATGCGCATCTGCCTCGCCCGGTCGACCGGCTGGCCGAGAAATAATCGTTAATCCCTTTGCGTCAATCGGCACTGCGCAGCACACTGCGAAGTCAGCATCTTCCCGGCGCATAGTGCGGCAAGGCATGACGAGCAGTTCGTGCATGTAAGGTCCGCCAGTTACAATGGCTTTGACGCCTGAAATAACGATGCCCTCAGCTCTCCGCTCTTGGATATGAACATAACTGTCCGCCACCACCTGATCGGCGGGGCGCTTACTGCGATCCCCTTTGCCATCGGTCATGGCAACCCCAAGCGTTAAGTCCTCATCTTGAACGCGGTGCAAATAGGCCAAGAACCGCTCGTACTGCTCACCACCGGTGTCTTCAGAAATCTGCCAAGTAGCCTGGTGAATGGCATTGAGCGCGTCGTGCGTCAGGTAGCGCTGAGCGCAACCGCTCTCGCGACAAATAAGCCGCACCGCCTCTAGCTTTGACAGCAAATCTTCTGAGTGCCGGTTAATGTGCAGCATGCGATTGACGGTCTTTCCAGACGACGCCTGATCTGCGAGCATCAACCCGCCATACTCTGGTCGTTGGGCGAAATCATAGGTCACACCCACCGCGCGGATACCAGGCTGCAATCGCGGTTCATCGACCACCGATTCAATCAAATCACCATCAACATAGACTGTGGGCTGATAACGTCGGAGGCTTTCCTCGTACTCCGCCGCACTCATAATGTGACCACCGGCTTTCATCAACATGCTTTACTCCTTTGAGCGACTCGCCGCTCGCTCCCGTCTATCCCGTCCGCAGCAAGGCCGTTAGACTCGCCACATCCTCCAATTCATCAAGTCGCATCAGACACTGCCAAATCGACTCCGCTTCTTCGACTGTGATACTCAGTGCACAATTTGCCATGAACTTGTCACGCACCTGCTCCGCCGGCAGTAACTGCCCTTCCGCACCGCGATTGACTTGCTCAAACTGCTCTAGCACGCTGCCGTCTTTCAACGTAATACGAACACCACCCGAAAAAACCTCGGGATAGTGAGATCGTTCATCGTGCGCACAGTCAATACGCTGACACAAATCAAGCACTGTCGTGTCTAATCTCGCCGTATCGTGTAACTCTGACAGACCGAAAACGCCTTTGCATACCGCTGTAGCCACGGCGTAGGGCACACTAAATTTGGCATCGTATTCACTCTGGGGGGCCCGCTTGTTATCCAAAGGCTCCACCACAACGCCAAACTGACGCTCATGTAATAAAATCGTTATCGACGCTATTTGCTCGGGCTCCAGATTGTGCTGAGCGCGCAAAGCCAAGGCAGCATCGACTGGAGCGTGATTAAAATGGCAAATTGGGTAGGGTTTAATTGCCACTGACTCAATAGACCATTTAGAAAACAAAGGCGTGGCGATCGCGGCCGTGTCTACGTTTGTTCCTGGCGCATAGAGCGCGTAAAAGCCAAATCGTCCTCCGTAAGCCTCTCCCGGCCCTTCAAAACCCGATACACCTAGCGACGCGGCCTGTAGTGCAGAGGACGCAGCCCACCCTGGGTGAAGACGCTTCGTCCAACTGCCATCATCTAAAAATGCCATGCTGCCGCTGCTGAGGCTGAGTGCGATGCCTTGGGTTCTAATCAGAGCGTCGGCGTCTCCCCCCATTAGCGTGGCGGCTGCGACTGCAGCGCCGAATACGCCCACCACGCCAGTGGGATGGAATCCGACCTGCTGGAAAACACCACCCGCCTGAGCACCCAACAACGCATCAATTTCGATTGCCATTAGCGTTGCCAGCAATAACGCCTGTCCCCCCAACCCCTTGTTCTCAGCCAGCGCCAGTGTCGCCGGCAGGGCACTCGCTGTGCAATGCACGACAG
>JAOHHD010000008.1 GCA_028117185.1 Luminiphilus sp. | reverse complement strand
GAGTCCAATCAGTCGATCGGGTCGTTTCAACAAGCGTATGGCTCTCTTGGCCCCGCGATGACCTGTGCCGCTCAAATGTTTTAAGCGATACCGATTAAGGGACATCATGCTGGTCTCTGAGCTAGAGAAGAAAGCAGAGATCAAAATCAGGAGGGCTAGCGCCGCAAAGAGCAGAGCCAGTGATGTCTCGTTCAAGAGTGGCTGACGCCTCTATAACCTTGGAGAGGAAATGGTGGAGAAAAATAGCCTGCGGCACAAGCCTCTTGTGACGACTTTTGGTAGCTATTCGCGCGCTACTGGGTGAGTGGCAGGAGCAGTTCGAGCACCAGTTTTGAACCAAAGAAACCCAGCACAACCAAGCCAAAAGCAATCAAATTGACCGTAATGGCTGATTGAACACGCCATCCGCGCCGGAAATACTGAATCACCAGTACCGCATAAAGACACCAGGCTAGCAGTGTCAGTATCGTTTTATGCACCAAATGCTGTCCAAATAGATCCTCGACGAAAATCATGCCCGTGCCAATAGCAACGGTGAGAATCAAAAAACCGGCACCGGTAAGCTCATAAAACAGCGCTGAGGCGGCCTCAAGTGGCGGTAGCTTGCGAATCACACCCCGTCCGCGATGTTGCCGTAAACGCTGCGATTGCAAGGTGACCAGAAGTCCTTGAAGCACTGCCAAAGCCAACACGGCGAAGCTCAGGATGGAGGCCGATACGTGAGACAAAATGCCGGCTGGTAAGTCACTCATGGGGCGACTCGTGTCCGGTGCAAACGTCGCGACAAGAATAGCGAGCGCCGCCAGTGGGAAGAGCACAATCAGTAATGTATGCAGCGGTCTGATGAGCAAAGCGACGAGACTGATAACACCCATGCTCAGAAACATCAAAGACGCAACGCGATAGAAACCGAGGCTTGACTCGCCGGCCTGTGCGGGCAAGTAGGCGGCTAGCGCATGGGCAACGAGTGCCGCCGCCCCCACCAATGCAATGTGTTGGCGCTGACCTTCCTCACCAGCACCCAAGCTCAGTGCCTGACGCCAAACGGCAATCAGATACAGTAGCGCCGAGAGAATCGCGAGGCCAGCAGTCAATAAGCTGGGGGGCGTATCCATGGTCTCTCCAAGTTCAATAGTGGGGCCGTGATGTGATCGATTTGGGTATCTGTCATCGCATCCTTATACTACGCGCTTCTTGATCCTATTGGGTATCCCTGAGAGGGGGAGATAACACCATGTTTGAATCGCTAAGTGATCGTCTGGGCGCCAGTCTTAAAGCCATTTCCGGCAAGTCTAAACTGACTGAGGACAATATTCGCGACACCTTGCGTGATGTGCGGATGACGTTGTTAGAGGCCGACGTGGCATTGCCGGTGGTAAAAACCTTTACCGACCGCGTAAAAGAGCGGGCCGTGGGAACGGAGGTCAGCAAGAGCTTATCGCCGGGGCAAGCTTTCCTGAAGGTCGTTCAGGCGGAGCTTCAGGCGGTCATGGGCGGAGAAAGCGAGGGGTTGAACCTCGCGACTCAGCCTCCTGCGGTGATTATGGTGGCGGGGCTGCAAGGCGCGGGTAAGACCACTTCGGTTGCTAAATTAGCGCGTTATTTGATCGAGAGAGAAAACAAAAAAGTGTCGGTCGTGAGTGCCGATGTGTACCGCCCCGCCGCGATTAAGCAGCTTGAGACCTTGGCTGCCGAGGTCGGAGCGCGTTTTGAACCCAGCGACGCAAATGAAAAGCCGGTCGATATCGTGCGACGCGCCATTGCCGATGCCCGCGTCGCTTTTTCGGATGTATTGTTGGTTGATACCGCTGGTCGTCTCGCCATTGACGACGCGATGATGGCCGAAATCAGCGCTTTGCACGAGGCGGTTGATCCCATTGAGACCTTGTTCGTCGTCGATGCGATGACGGGCCAGGACGCTGCGAATACGGCGAAGGCATTTGGCAAGGTTCTGCCTTTGACCGGCATTATCCTGACTAAAGTCGATGCAGACACCCGAGGGGGTGCGGCGCTATCCGTGCGCACGATTACCGAGCGACCTATCAAATTTTTGGGCGTGGGTGAGAAGACGGATGCACTCGAGCCTTTTCATCCCGACCGGTTGGCCTCGCGCATTTTGGGCATGGGTGACATGTTGTCGCTCATCGAAGATGTTGAGCGAAAGGTCGATCAGACCAAAGCAAAGAAGTTGGCGAAGAAGGTCCAGAAGGGTGGACGCTTTGATCTCGAGGACTTCCGTGAGCAGCTCCAGCAAATGAAGAATCTCGGTGGTATGGGGGCCATGCTCGACAAAATGCCGGGTATGGGGGGGATGGCACAAGCCGCACAGAACCTCGATACCCAGCAATTCGTTCGAATGGAAGCCATGATCAACTCGATGACGCCGCGTGAGCGACGCAACCCCGATTTGATTTCGGGCTCTCGAAAGCGACGCATCACAGGGGGTTCTGGGACGGTCATTCAGGACCTGAATCGTTTACTGAAGCAACATAAACAGATGCAGAAAATGATGAAAAAGATGAAAGGCGGTGGGATGCAACGCATGATGCGCGGCATGGGGGGCATAACAGGCGGGCCGGGCGGCGGTCTGCCGCCGGGTTTCCCTCGCTAGGGAGCAGTAAAAGGGTGGTGCACGGGGCCTTTCCACTTATCGTGGTTTACTGTATTCTCCGCGCTCTTTTTTGAAGTAGGGCGTCCCAGTCGGGCGCTTATTTGAGGACACGACACTATGGTAATCATCCGATTATCTCGGGGCGGATCTAAGAAGCGGCCCTTTTATCATGTCACCGTGGCGGATCGTCGCGAGGCAAGAGATGGCAGCTTTATTGACCGTTTAGGGTTTTTTAACCCGGTTGCAAGGGGTCAGGAAGAGCGTCTGCGCATTGACGTTGAAAAGGTAGAAGGCTGGGTTGCCAAAGGCGCTCAACTCTCTCCTCGCGTCAAAAAGTTATTGAAAGAATACCAAGCTGGCGCGGAAGCTGCCGCCGCTTGATCAGCTGTGGCAGATGGTTCGCCGAGCCGGATGTCGACGTCTATAGCGCCCACTGAGGAAGTTCTCACACTCGCCACTGTGTTGGGGGCCTATGGCATTAAGGGCTGGGTGCGCTTGTGGGTCAATCTTGAAGATCCGAGTGCACTCACTCACCTCTCACCGCTTACCTTACAAAATCCATCTCGCTCGCCCTCTGTGGCGGCGCGACCGGTCACGATAGAAGCGCTTCAGCGACAGGGGAAAGGCTACGTTGCTCGGTTGTCGGGGATCGAAGACCGCACCGCGGCGGAGGCGCTCAAAGGCGCTGAAATTAGCATGCCAAGAGCACAGTTCCCGCAGGCGGAAGAGGGCGATTTTTATTGGCGCGACCTCGAAGGATTGCAAGTTTGGTGTCAGGACGGCGAGTCAACACTGCTGTTGGGAACCGTGCAACGTTTGCTCGAGACCGGTGCTAACGACGTACTGGTTGTGACGCCTAGCGATGGCAGCATCGACGACAGAGAGCGACTGATACCCTGGTTACCTGATGAGGTGATTAAGCAGGTTGATCTGCAGGCAAAAACGATCGCGGTCAGTTGGTTTATCGATGTCTGACCGCGACCCGCTTTTCCGTCTGGCTGTCGTGACCTTGTTTCCAGAGATGTTCGCGGCGATCCAGCAATGGGGTATCACCGGACGCGCCTTTCAAAGCGGCATCTGTCAGCTGACGCTGCACGACCCGCGCGAAGAAGCAACCGATCGTCATGGCACCGTTGATGATCGCCCCTACGGGGGTGGCCCCGGTATGGTCATGACTGCTCCGATCCTGTCGGCTTCGCTGGCGAAGGCGAAAGCGTCTGTTGAGGGGGATTTGCCGGTGATTGCTTTGACGCCACAGGGGCAAAAGTTAGATGCCAGATTGGCACAGAATCTGGCCGAAAAGACGGGCCTTATTTTGGTTGCCGGTCGTTACGAGGGGATGGACGAGCGCTTTATCGAGCAAAATGTCGATTTGGAGATCTCGGTAGGAGACTTTGTCGTCAGTGGCGGAGAACTGCCTGCCATGTTGCTGATGGATGCCGTCATGAGATGGCTACCGGGCGTTTTGGGCCATCCGGAATCTGCTGTCGAGGATTCGTTTACCGAGGGTTTGCTGGATTGCCCTCAATATACCCGGCCTGAAGTCTATCAAGGCAAAGCAGTGCCTGAGGTGCTACTGAGTGGGGATCATGGTGCCATCGCGCAGTGGCGTCGTGCTCAAGCGTTACGAAGAACGCTGGATCGACGGCCAGATCTCTTGTCCGGGGAGTCGCTTAGCCCAGAAGATAGGATATTACTGGAGAAATGGGATCTTTTACCCGCCGACAGGGGCAGACAATCCTAATTTGAGCAGGTATGATCGCGCGCTCGCGGGATGAAGCCTCAGATTGAGGAGCGTACGCTCAGTGAAGCGACGGTTTATCCATGGTGCCCCGTGCAGTGTAAAACGGGATTGTTTGGTCCCAGTGGCGAGAACGAGCGGAGCGGAAACCGAGAACTAGCGAAGCGAAAACAGAGTATCGGCCGCCCATAGTGGGCGACGACGGGAGAAGGAAGATCATGAGTACCAACAAAATTATTGCTGAGCTTGACGCTGAGCAGATGGGGCGTGAGCTGCCTGATTTTGCACCTGGCGACACCGTCGTGGTGCAGGTTCGTGTTAAAGAGGGCAATCGTGAGCGTCTCCAGGCATTTGAAGGTGTCTGTATTGCGAAGCGCAATAGGGGATTGAATTCGGCATTTACGGTGCGAAAGATATCTCATGGCGTCGGCGTAGAGCGGACTTTTCAAACGTTTAGCCCGTTGGTCGATAGCATTGCGGTGAAGCGTCGTGGCGATGTGCGCCAGGCGAAGCTTTACTATCTCCGAGAACTCTCTGGAAAAGCGGCTCGAATCAAAGAAAAGCTCTCTTCCTAACGGTTCGCTAAGCAAGCAGGGCCGATTTTGCTCCCGCGGTGACGCCGCCATTGCGTCGCTGCGAGCGTGGGGATGCAGTCGCGTCCTCGGCGTCGATCCCTTACACTACGAGCCGAAACAGGCGTACTGACTCAGTAGGCCGGAGTAAGATGCTAGAGGCAGCCCTGCCTATCGTGGCAGATTCCACCAGCTTTGTTTTTGAGAGGCATCAGTAAGATGAATCTGAACGCGACAGTGAATTTGCAACACGGCGTGATGGGTTACTGTAAGTTCGCATTGGCGTTGCTGTCTACGAGCCTGCTGCTGGTCTCATCGGTCGTGGTGTCAGCGCAGAATTTGCGTGAGCAAATGAAGACGACCCTGAGTGACTTCGCAGGCCAGCCCATCGATATCGAGTTCGCGCGCCCAAGCCCGGCGCCTGGTATTTCAGAAGTGCAGATAGAAAATGGACCGCTGATTTACGCGACCGATGACGGCGCTTATTTTTTCCTCAACGGCGATCTCCATCAGGCCAATGCAACGGGGGCAGTGAATCTGACGGAAACACGTCGAGCTGAGACGCGACAGCAGCAATTGGCGACGGTATCGGTCGATGACATGGTGGTATTTTCTCCCAAGGGTCTGACGCGTGCGCACATCACCGTGTTTACCGACGTCACCTGTTTCTACTGCCAGAAGCTCCACCGAGAGGTGGATCAGCTCAATGCCAAAGGGGTTGAAGTGCGCTACCTCGCTTTTCCTCGCAGCGGCATTGAATCCGAGGGTGCTGAGAAGTTGGCCACTGCATGGTGTGCCGATGATCAACAAACCGCGCTGACGGAGCTCAAGGCAGGTGTCGAGCTGCCGGTCAATAGGTGTGAGGGCAACCCTATCGCGGCGCAATATGAATTGGGCAAAGAGATGGGTGTATCCGGTACGCCCGCTATTGTGACGAGTTCGGGTGAACTGATACCGGGTTATCGTCCCGCAGCGGCGCTGGTTGCGCTACTGGGCCTTGATTGAGCGCTAACTGACGAGGCGACTTAAGATCCGTGGATACTCACTTTCAACGCATAGAGCGACTACCGCCTTACGTCTTTAATATTATCGGCGAGCTTAAGCAGGCAGCGCGTGCGCGCGGCGAAGATATTATTGACTTCGGTATGGGTAATCCGGATCAACCCACGCCTGAGCATATCGTTGAAAAACTCCGCGAGACGGTGTCGCGCGGCGATACACATCGGTATTCACAATCCAAGGGTATACCGAGATTACGCAAGGCGATGTCAGATTGGTATGCCAATCGTTACTCGGTCGACATTGATCCTGAGACCGAGGCGATCGTAACACTGGGCTCTAAAGAGGGCCTGGCGCATTTGGCTTTGGCGACCACTGGAGTGGGTGATGCCATTCTGGTACCCAACCCCAGTTATCCCATACACCCTTATGGCTTTGTTATTTCGGGCGCAGATCTGCGGCATGTACCGATGGAGAGTGAGGCCGGGTTTATCGATGAGCTCGAGCAGGCAATCCGCAACACCTACCCCAAGCCCAAAATGTTGGTGCTGAACTTTCCCTCTAATCCAACTGGCCACTGCGTTGAATTACCGTTTTTTGAGCGGATTGTGGAGATCGCGCGACACAATGACATTTGGGTGGTGCATGATCTTGCCTACGCGGATCTGGTTTTCGACGGTTACAAGGCGCCCAGCATTCTGCAAGTGCCTGGCGCTCGAGACATTGCGGTCGAGTTTTTTACCTTATCTAAGAGTTACAACATGCCGGGTTGGCGCGTGGGATTTTGCTGCGGTAACGCAGAATTAATTGCCGCGCTCACTCGCATTAAGTCGTATCTAGACTACGGTATCTTCACGCCGGTTCAGGTGGCAGCGATTGCCGCCTTAGAGGGTGACCAGCAGTGTGTCAGCGATATCTGTGCAACCTACCAACGCCGCAGAGACGTGTTATGCCAGGGGCTTAATGAAGCAGGCTGGTCAGTGATTCCGCCAAAAGCCACTATGTTTGTTTGGGCGGCAATTCCCGAGGCATTCCGACACATGGGGTCGGTGGAGTTCAGTAAGCTCTTGCTCACGCAAGGGGGTGTGGCAGTATCGCCCGGCATTGGATTTGGCGAATATGGTGAAGGATTCGTGCGTTTTGGATTGATCGAAAACGAGCACCGGACGCGTCAAGCCGTTCGCGGTATTAAGCGTGTGTTGCGCATGGGCCCGCCTCAGACAGCTGAGGGGGTATCGGCATGAAAAAGGGTTTGAGAGTGGGTCTTTGTGGTGTCGGTACCGTTGGCCTCGCAACAGTGCAGATATTGCGTGATCAGAGTGCCATGCTGGCCGCGCGTTGTGGCCAGACCGTGTCGATAGCGCATGTCGGCGCGCGCCGCGAGGTGCCGCACCAAGATTATGCCGGTGCGCGCGTCAGTCGTGATGTCATGGATGTCGCGCGTGACCCCGATATTGATGTGCTGGTCGAGTTAATTGGGGGCACGACGGTCGCTCGCGATCTGATCAAACTGGCCATTCAACAAGGCAAGCACGTGGTGACGGCCAATAAGGCCTTGATTGCTGAGCATGGCAATGAATTAATCCTCCTCGCCGAGCAAGCCGGCGTTCAACTGCGTTTTGAAGCAGCGGTAGCGGGTGGGATTCCGGTCATCAAAACGCTCCGCGAATCGATGGCGGCCAATGATGTGTCAGAGGTCGCGGGCATCATTAACGGCACCGGCAATTTTATTCTGACCGAAATGAGTACGAAGGGGCGTTCCTACGAGGACGTCTTATCAGAGGCGCAAGCCCTGGGCTACGCCGAAGCGGATCCCACTTTTGACGTCGATGGAACCGATGCGGCCCACAAGTTGGTCATATTAGCTTCGCTGGCTTTTGGCATGCCTCTTGATGCTGAAGCACCCGTTAAGCAGGGCATTCAGGCGATCACGCCTGAGGATCTCGAGATTGCTGCTTCGATGGGTTATCGCGTAAAACATCTGGGCATCGCGCGTCGACAGGGCGATCGCATCGAGATGCGAGTGCACCCGACACTGATTCCTGAGGGAAAACAGTTGGCTAACGTCGATGGCGTGCTCAATGCGATCATGATCAAAGGCGATGCTGTTGGCGAGTTGGTGTTGGTCGGCCCAGGTGCTGGTGGCGCTGCCACCGCCTCCGCGGTGTGTGCCGATCTCGCCGACATTGCGAGGACTACTTCGGGGAGCGGGCCCGCGCTAGGTGTGCCGATGGCGCAATTGACATCACAAGCGTTGATGCCTGCGGATGATATCGAGAGTGAGTGGTACGTGCGATTGGCCGCGAGCGATTGTGCTGGCGTCATGTCTGACATTACGCATGTGCTGGCAAACCACGACGTGAGTATTGAGTCGTTGCTTCAGAATCCACCACGCGGCGATCAAGCCACGGTCTCAATTGTTCTGTTGACCCATGTCGCGTCTGCGTCCGTAATGACTGCAGTGATGCAGGAAATTACGGCGCTTACCGAGGTGCAAACAGACTTTACGTTGCTTCGAGTGGAAGCCTTTGATCAGTGAGTAATTTGAGTAGGATGGGGAGCTGGCAATGAGTATGCGATATCTCAGTACCCGCGGTCAGGCACCCTCGCTAGATTTTGAGGGTGCTTTACTTGCCGGGCTTGCGCGCGATGGTGGGCTGTACTTACCGGAGTCACTGCCCACTTTTACACCGTCTGATCTTGCTGCCATGCGCAATTTGTCCTACCCCGAGCTGGCAACAGCGATTATTGCGCCCTTTGTGGAGGGCAGCATTGATCGTCAAACGTTGTCGAGCTTGGCGGCAGACTCCTACCGGGATTTTCGTCATCAGGCCGTGGCGCCACTCTTGCAGCTCGATCAGGATCAGTGGCTGCTTGAGCTGTTTCATGGCCCGACACTGGCGTTTAAAGATTTCGCGCTGCAGCTCTTGGGTCGGTTGCTGAATCATGTTTTGGCGCGGCGAGGAGAGCGGGTAGTGATCATGGGGGCGACGTCCGGCGATACGGGCAGCGCCGCCATCGAGGGCTGTCGCCATTGTGACAATGTCGATATTTTTATCCTCTACCCCGAGGGAAGAGTGTCGGACGTGCAGCGACGGCAGATGACAACGGTACAGGCTGACAACGTCTATAACTTAGCCATTAAAGGCAATTTTGATGATTGCCAGGCGTTGGTAAAAGCCAGTTTTGTGGCCGATCAATTCTTGCCTGATGGACGCTCGTTGGTCGCCGTTAATTCGATCAATTGGGCGCGCATCATGGCGCAAATTGTGTACTATTTTTATGCTTCGTTTGCCGTCGGTGGACCAGAGCGAGCCGTTAACTTTTCGGTGCCGACCGGTAATTTCGGTGACATCTATGCGGGATATCTGGCGCATCGTATGGGTCTGCCGATTAATAATCTGGTGATCGCCACGAACCGCAATGACGTGTTGCATCGCATGCTCACGACCGGAACCTATGAACGTCAAGCGATCGAAGCGTCGTTATCGCCCAGCATGGATATTTCGGTATCTTCTAATTTTGAGCGACTGCTTTTTGATCTGTATGACCGAGATGCTGAACAGATCGCGCAGTTGATGCGTGATTTTGCGCAGGGTCATATCACGCTGAGCGATCAGGCACTGAGCAAGGCTCAGGCGCTATTTAGTAGTGCTCGCGTTGATGACGAAGCGACCTGCGAGGAAATTCGTCTGATTTGGGAGCGTACCGGTCAATTGATCGATCCGCATACAGCGATTGGCACCCGCGCCGCGCGGCTGTGCGCCGATAAAGCCGACGGGCCGATGGTCACGTTATCAACAGCGCATCCTGCTAAATTCCCAGCGGCCGTCGCCAAGGCGGAGACGGGGCAAGTGCCCGAATTGCCACGCCACTTAGCGGACTTGTTCGAAAAAGAGGAGCATTTTCAGGTGCTCGATAATGACCTAGAAGCCATCCATGCGTTCATGGCGGCACAGTGCCGCGGCTGAATACGCCTGTCATTCGACGTCGTTCCGCCGAGATCAGCTCACCGCTTCAGCGCACTGCGCTGCCTGATGCTCTCAAGAAAATTTACGCCGGTCGCGGTATTAGCGACCCGGCTGACTTAACGCTGACACTCGATCAATTGCTCCCCCCCGCCACGCTGAAAGGGATTGGCGAAGCGGCGGAGCTATTGGCCGATGCTATGGAGGGCGAGGCCCGCGTTTTGGTAGTCGGTGATTTTGATGCTGACGGGGCAACCAGCTGTGCCATGGCGGTTTCAGTGCTGAGGCAGATGGGCCTAAAGGAAGTCGCCTATCTGGTGCCCAATCGGTTCGAGTTCGGTTACGGACTGACCCCAGAGATCGTCGAGTTGGCCGCGGCGCAGATGCCCGATTTGATTGTCACTGTCGACAACGGTATCTCGAGTATTGAGGGGGTGTCTGCGGCTCAAGCATTGGGTATGAGTGTGCTGGTGACGGACCATCACTTGCCCGCCGCAACACTGCCGACAGCCGATGTGATCGTTAATCCTAATCAACCAGGCTGTCGTTTTCCGAGTAAATCTTTGGCCGGTGTTGGGGTTATTTTTTATGTACTGAGTGCCTTGCGAGCCGAACTCAATCAACGGGACTGGTTTACCTCACAAGGACTTGAGATGCCCAATTTGGGTGACGCCTTGGATTTAGTGGCGCTGGGAACGGTCGCCGATGTGGTGCCATTGGACCGAAACAACCGGATCTTAGTTGCAGCGGGCTTGGCGCGTATCCGATCCGGACGCGCCCGTCCGGGTATTGAGGCGCTCTTTGAGGTCGCCGGCAAAGATCATCGTCTTGCAACGGCTTCCGATCTCGGATTTATCGTGGGTCCTCGGCTTAACGCCGCTGGGCGGCTGGATGATATGTCCGTCGGGATTGAATGCCTGCTGGCCGACTCCACCGCCAGTGCCCGCACTAAGGCCGAAAATCTGCATGCCTTAAACCGCGAGCGGCGCGATATCGAGCAGTCGATGCAAACTGATGCGCTGGCGCAACTGGAGGCACTGAATTTGGATCAACCCGATCTGCCGTTTGCGATGACACTCTATGACCCAAACTGGCATCAGGGCGTGATTGGTATCTTGGCGTCCCGTATTCGTGAGCGCGTTTATCGGCCCACCTTGATATTTGCCGACTCAGAAGAGGGCATGCTCAAAGCGTCTGGACGGTCTATTCCGGGTCTGCATCTGCGTGATGCATTGGATCAGGTGGCGGCGAGATATCCAGGGTTGCTGACCAAGTTTGGCGGCCACGCCATGGCGGCAGGTCTGACCCTTGCCAAAGCCGATTTTGATCCTTTTTGTGAGGCCATTAATGCGGTGGTGGCAGACGCACTAGATCATGTGCCACCAGAGCCCGTTGCAATGAGTGATGGTTCGTTGGCACCCGGCGATCTCACTGTTTCTTTTGCCGAACAGTTAGCGGCAGGGGGCCCTTGGGGGCAGCACTTTGCCGAGCCTGTTTTTGACAATACGTTTGTGGTGCGCCGTCATCGTATCGTGGGTGAAAAACACTTGAAGCTGACTTTGGAGTCCGGCGGTATCGAAGTGGATGCCATTGCTTTCAATATCGACGTAACCGAATGGTTAGCCGAACCGCTAACGCAGTTGGGCGCGTTATACCGTCTGGATGTCAATGACTATCGTGGTACACGCTCGCCGCAACTGGTGATTGAGACTTTTTGGCCGCACTGAGAGGCTTTGTACCGTGATCGGAGATGGCACAGGATCACGCAACCCTTTAGACTCTGGCCACCTGTTGACCAGTAGGCTGTAAAACGTGGAAATCGCCCCGCTTGTGACCCAAATTAAGGATATTCGTGCGCGTACAGACGTGCTTAGGGGGTATCTTTGACTTCGCTATTAAAAAGGATCGTTTAAGAGAAGTAGAGCTGGAGTTGGCTGAGCCCAGCGTTTGGGAAGACCCTCAGAATGCGCAAGCCCTCGGCAAAGAGCGTGCCGCACTCGAGATGGTTGTCTCCACGATCGAGGCTCTTGACGGTGGCTGTGATGATGCCAGCGACTTGTTGGATCTTGCGGTAGAGGAAGACGACGAGGAGACTGCGCATTCGGTAGAGCAGGACCTCGCTGGACTGGAGACCTCGTTAGAGCAACTTGAGTTTCGGCGCATGTTCTCGGGTGAAACCGATCCCAACAATGCTTATCTAGATATTCAGGCCGGTTCGGGTGGCACTGAGGCTCAGGATTGGGCTGAGATGCTCTTGCGCATGTATCTCCGATGGGGTGAAGACAAGGGTTTTAAGACGACGTTGCTGGAGGCCTCTGCAGGTGAGGTAGCTGGCTTGAAGAGCGCGACGATTCAGTTTGAGGGCGATTATGCGTTTGGCTGGTTGAGGACCGAGACAGGCGTTCATCGGTTAGTGCGCAAGTCACCTTTTGACAGTGGTGGCCGGCGTCATACCTCTTTTGCCTCAGTTTTTGTCTCTCCAGAAATTGACGACAATATCGAGATCGAGATCAACCCGGCTGATTTACGTGTCGACACCTATCGCTCCTCTGGAGCCGGTGGGCAGCACGTCAATACGACCGACTCTGCCGTGCGTATTACCCATGAACCCACTGGCACAGTGTCGAGCTGTCAAACCGAACGCTCTCAGCATCAAAATCGCGATAACGCGATGAAGCAACTGCGTGCAAAACTCTACGAATTAGAAATGCTCAAGCGCAATGCTGAAAAGCAAGCGCTGGAAGACAGTAAAGCGGATATTGGCTGGGGTAGTCAGATCCGTTCTTATGTTCTTGACGACGCGCGCATCAAGGATTTGCGGACAGGAATCGAAAGCCGCAATACCCAAGCTGTTTTAGATGGCGCGCTGGACCCTTTTATTCAGGCCTCGCTTAAACAGGGGCTTTGACACAATGTGTGATGGAGACAATCGTGGATAAGGCGCAGCAACCAGAGGACGAAAATCGACTCATTGCCGAGCGACGAGCCAAGCTGGCGTCGCTGCGTGAGCAGGGATCCGCTTTCCCCAATGACTTTCGCCGTACCGCAATGGCGGCTGATTTGCAGCGAGATTTTTCAGATGCCGATAAACCTCATCTCGAGGAGGCTAATCATCACTATGCGGTGGCCGGCAGGCTGATCCGTAATCGGGGAGCTTTTTTACTGATTCAAGATGGTTCCGGCACGATCCAGCTGTATCTCAATCGAGAAAAGCTCTCGGAGGAAGCCATTGCGGCAATCAAGACTTGGGATTTGGGTGACATCGTTGCGGCATCGGGACCCTTGCACAGAAGTGGTAAGGGTGATCTTTATATCAATATGGATGAGGGGCGCTTACTGACAAAAGCATTGCGCCCTTTGCCCGATAAATACCATGGCTTAGTGGATCAGGAGTTACGGTACCGGCAGCGCTATGTGGATTTGATTGTGAATCCAGAGGTGCGCGAAATTTTTCGTATTCGTGCAGCGACCATTCAGTTTATTCGTCAGTTTTTGACGGAGCGCCTTTTTGTCGAGGTCGAAACCCCTATGTTGCACCCCATTGCCGGTGGCGCAACGGCGAGACCCTTTATCACTCATCACAACGCCTTAGATATGGAGATGTACCTGCGGGTTGCACCGGAGTTATACCTGAAGCGGTTAACGGTGGGTGGGCTAGAGAAGGTGTTCGAGATTAATCGCAATTTCCGCAATGAAGGGCTCTCTACGCGACATAATCCAGAATTCACCATGCTCGAATTCTACTGGGCGTATGCAGATTATTACGATGCGATGGATCTGACCGAAGCGTTGATGCGGGAGTTGACTCAGTCGGTTTTGGGTACGACCGATGTCATCTATGGTGACGCTACCTTCCATTTTGATCGTCCATTCACACGCATGACCGTGCTGGAAGCCATTCTGAAATATAACCCCGAACTGACTGCCGAGGATCTGGCGGATCACGATACCGCAAAGGCCGTCGCAGACCGGTTGGATATCGCGGTTCAGCCGAGTTGGGGACTGGGTAAGATCCAGATCGAAATATTTGAAGCCACAGCAGAAGCCCAGTTACAGGAACCGACGTTTATTACCGCTTATCCAACCGAGGTGTCGCCGCTGGCGCGACGCAACGATGTGAACCCTTTTGTCACGGATCGATTCGAGTTTTTTGTAGGGGGCAGAGAGCTGGCCAACGGGTTCAGTGAGCTCAATGATGCCGAGGATCAAGCCGAACGCTTTCACGCGCAGGTGGCTGCAAAAGATGCGGGCGATGATGAAGCGATGCACTTCGATCACGATTATATTCGCGCATTGGAGTACGGTCTGCCTCCCACTGCAGGGGAAGGGATTGGTATCGACAGGTTAGTGATGTTGTTGACCAATTCAGCGTCGATCAGAGATGTCATATTGTTTCCGCACTTGCGGCACGAATAATTTCTGAAAGGTGCCTGCAACACTGGCAAGCGCTGGCTTTGCGGTGCTATCCTCCGTTAAATCTTGGGGGTTCGGCACGGTGCATCAAAGATCGTTTATCGGCACTATTTTATTGTTCGCAGTAACCTTGCTACTGGGCGGTTGCGGCCTTGTGCCGGTAGACGGCGCTGGTGGCGCTGACCCTACCGCTGCCAACGCTTCGCAGGGCGAGGGTGACGCGGTTATGTCGGGAGTCTGTGATTGCCCCTCTACTGCCGTTTTCGAAGTTTATGACGAGGGCGTCCGAGCGCTTGCCGCAGGTGAATACGAGGCAGCCCGGGCCGCTTTTGCGGCCTACGCCGCCTCAGGAGAAGAGGGGGCTGTAGCGGAGGCTGCGACCGCCACCGATCTCAGTAATCGACTGGAACAGAACCGGTCAGTGCCCTTGGCGATCACCAATGACGACCAGCGGTCTCGGGCGATCATCACAGAGCTGGTACTTGACCTGCTGGTTCAGCTTGAGGCTGAACTGAATGCGATGGGTGAGTCAAATCAGAATTTATCTGCTGAGCTGGCAAAGCGAGAGGACGCACTCAAGCGGTTACGTGAGCTGACACTGGGTCAGCCGGAAGGGTAACGCGAAAACACGATCCTTCGTTCGGCTGACTGTCTAAAACGATAGCACCCCCTAACATCTCGCAAAATTCCCGCACGATAGCGAGACCGAGCCCTGTGCCGCCATAGGTGAGCCCGGTAGAGGCTTCCGCCTGAGTAAATGCCTCGAATACCCGGCCTTGCTGCGCGTCCGTCATACCAATACCTGTGTCTCTCACCTCAACGATAAGCGTTGTATCGGTCATGCTGGCCGAGACAGTGATGTCACCTGCCTTTGTGAACTTACACGCGTTTGAAAATAGATTGGTCACAATCTGCTGCAGTTTAGCCTGGTCACTATTGATATCACGCATGCTGTCCTCGTGAATATCCAGCGTTAACCGGTTGTTGTTCTGCTGCAGCAAAGGCGACAGCGCATCACAGATCTGAACCAATAGGCCGACTGGATTAAATACCGTCAGGTTGAGCTGCATTTTTCCAGTTTCAATCTTGGATAAATCCAAGATGTCGTTAATTAAGGTCAGCAGTTGTCTGCCTGAGTAAATAATCGTGGTGAGGTCGTGATGAAATTGCGCGCGGTCGATTTCACCGCCATCACCTAATTCATCCTGCAACATTTCGGAGTAACCGATAATGGCATTTAACGGGGTTCTTAATTCATGACTAACATTGGCCAAAAACATGCTCTTTGCAGCGTTAGCAGAATCCGCATCGGCTCTTGCGGTGTTGGTGTCGTCGATTGCTGTCTGTAGCTTCGTCGACATCTCGTTAAAGGTTCTGGCCAGATCCCCAATTTCTCCTGAATCTCGCTGTGCATCAATGCGATAGGTCAAATCACCAGAACCAAACCGCTCGACGCCTTGTTTCATTCTTGTCAGTGAGGCATTGGTGCTTCTGATCATGGCGAAGACTAATGCGAGGGTGATGACGATAGAACCGATAAAGCCGATGATGGTGATCTGATCGGTGAGTCTGATGGTGCGGTCGATCATATCGGCGCGTTGTACTGCAATGGATGATTGGCGCTGATCCAATTCTTGTAATCGTTGTTGCGCGTCGTTATAGGAACGCGCTGACTCTACGTCTGGCGTGAGGTCGGCTTGGTCGTAACCCTCATAAAAGAGTAACCATTCGTTCAGTAGCGCAGTCGCACTCTCATGCAGGCGCCGATAATAGTCCTCTAAGTCTGCGCCACCGTATGCCCCCAGCTGTCTCAATCGTGTTGAGATAATATCGAGGTCTGCTCGCGCTTGCTCAATCGCACTGGCGTCGAGTGGGTCAACATTGGTCTCTCTTAATGTGGCGAGTACCAATACTTGTTGGCGTTTTGTCTGTAGATTTTGCTCAAGTTCTGCGGTTAATTGGGCTGCCGTGACCGCCTCTTGGTAGGCGATAGAACTTTCATTGCGAGCAAAGCTTCCCCAAAGAGAAGTCCCAACATTAAGGCCGAATAATATCAGGATAGCACCAGAGAAAAGATAGAGGCGACTGCGCAGGCTGAGACGCGGCCGCAACTTGTTTAGGGGGTTAGCTGTCCGCATCAGTGTGAGCCGCGATCTTAGTAAGTAACCCAGGGAAATCAACGGGTTTGGTGGCGTAGTCACAACACCCAGCCTCGAGTGCACGCGCCTTGTCCTCTTCCATGGCGTGAGCCGTCAACGCGATAATAGGGATCTTTCTTAAGTGAG
This sequence comes from Luminiphilus sp., assembly GCA_028117185.1. Next base: position 33,558 of record JAOHHD010000008.1, on the reverse strand, counting down.
GATCTAATTGCGCTTCGCGACTGGCTGTCCAGCCATCCTTAACCGGCAGGTTCATATCCATTAGTACGACTTGGGGTGATTCCTGACGCATAACCTCGAGCGCGGTTTCGCCGTCGCCGGCGGTCAGAATTTGGTAGCCGGTTCGCTGCAGTCTCCGCACCAGCATATCGCGATTGACTTGGTTATCTTCAACGAGGAGCAGCGTAATAGTGCTTTGCGTCATGGCTGTAACCCCACTACAGGGTAGACCAAAATCGATTCTTCAATGCCCTTGGCAACCATTTTCCTTGGTTCGCCTAGTTCAAAGACATGACTGGGCAGCTGCTGGCGGGTTGCATCAGAGATGAGTATTTCATTGGGCATGGTGTGACCCTCGATGCGAGATGCCACGTTCATGGCGTGACCCACGCAGCCATACTTTGCTCTTTGTTCAGAACCAATATTGCCCGCGATGACAGAGCCGGTATTCAGTGCGATGCGGTGCTGCAGTGCGGGTAGGCCAGCGGCTTCGTTAGCTTCATTGACTGCTTCCATGGCGTCGCGCATGGTCAGCGCACATCGGACGGCTCGCTCAGGGTCGTTGTCGAGCCGATGCGGTGCACCAAAAACGGCAAGAATGGCATCCCCTAAAAATTCGTCGATCGTACCTTGGTGCGAAAAGATGATATCCGTCATGTGCTCAAAATAGCGGTTTAGTAAGGAGACCACTTGCGGTGGTGGAAGACGCTCAGCAAGACTCGTGAAACCGCAGATATCGGACATCATGATGGTCACCTCGCGCAAATCGCCTCCCATCTCCAGACCTTCTGGGTTTTCCAGCAACTGTGCAACGATCTCATCAGATAGGTAACGCCCAAACGTACTGCGAATAAAGCGCTCGTTACGTTCTAACTGCATTCGGTAATCTTCTTCCCGATCATGCCACCGTTTTCGCTCAATCCCGGCTGAGATTCGAGCTTGGAGCAAGACGGGGTTAAAGGGCTTTAAAAGGTAATCGTCAGCGCCAGCTTGAATGCAGGCGATGATTTGATCCATGTCCTGACGTCCACTGATCATGATGACGGGCGTTGCTCTGAGGACCGCATCGTCTTTCATCGCTTTTAGCACTTCGGCACCGCCGATACCCGGCATCATGAGGTCGAGTAATACCAGGTCAACGCCCCGTGTTTCTAGGAGCTCCAGTGCCTCTTCGCCTGACACAGCGGAAATAACGGTGTGCCCGGCACGCGATAGCAGGCGACTAATTAGTTCTCGATTTTCAGGCATGTCATCCACTGCCAAAATCACGCCCGGCGCATCTATCTTGGAGGCGACCAAAGCGGATGCTGACGAGTCGAGTGTGGTCTGCGAACTCTCTACCGCCGACAGCAGCGCCGGCAAGGCGGTCTTTAGCGCGGGATGCAGCAGCTCACTATCCTCATAGAGCATTTCCGCATAACCGCGGATAGCACCAATCAGATTCAACAGATCGTGACCAAAGTCAGCTGAGGGAGAGGCCAGCAATTGTTGCACTCGAGATACGGCATCTTGAAGTGCTTCAACATCACCGTTCATGGGGCTTTCAACTGACACGGTGGGCCGCTTGACCGCTTCAAGCAGCGGTGCTGCAGAAGCCAGAATACGGCCGGCCCACTGTTCTGGTTGTTCCGTTGCTGAGTCCACGACGCCTGTCCCCGCCATAATGCTGATTGAGTATACCGTTGCTGGAGTATACCGATGCTGTCTGCTGCGTGAATTGCCTGTCACCTACAGGGATAGGCGATATGCATTTCATAGGTTAGTATCTCACTAACTTGGGGAGAGTATGGGGCATAGGTTTTATGTTGGATCAAGTGGAAATTTTTCACGGTCTTGTTGACGAAGAGTTGAAGGCGTTGGAAAGCAGCAGCACCACACGAGCGTTCCCCAAGAATACCGTGGTCATTCACGAAAATGACCCAGCTGACTCGTTGTTCGTGATTGAGTCGGGCAAGGTCAAAGTGTACTGCAGCGATAAAAATGGCAAGGAATTCATCATGAATACCTTGGGCCCAGGAGATTATTTTGGCGAGTTGGCGCTATTGGATGACTCCACTCGATCGGCTTCTGTGCGCACGGTAGAAAAATCGGAATTTCGCATCGTGATGAAAGAAGACTTCTCAGGTGTGTTGGCAGATCACCCGGGCATCGTGAAGCAACTTATTAGTAACCTGGCAGGTCGTGTCAGAAAGCTGACAGCCGATGTCAAAAGTCTCGCCTTGCAGGATGTTTATGGTCGTGTCGCCAACGTGTTGATGGATCTTGCAGAAGAGCGGGGCGATGGCACGCTGTTTATCCCCGACAAGCTGACCCAGCAAGATATTGCTGATCGTGTCGGTGCTTCGCGAGAGATGGTGGCAAGGATCCTCAAGGACCTGACCATCGGAGAGTACATTCGGTTTGAAGGCCGCCATATCATCATTAACACGCGACTACCCGCAAAATACTAGAACGGTCTTTGTCAGCGCGGTATCAGTCCTGCGCGTGCCCGATCACTTCAGCGGTTAGCTTGCCTTGCTTAAGCCGGATCGATACTGCATCGCCTAGGTGTATGGTGCCTGCGTCCTTGACCAGATTGCCTTGCGCGTCGGTCACAATCGCATAGCCGCGGTTGAGCGTCTGTTCTGGCCCCAATGACTGCAGCAGCTTTTGTTGGTAAAGGGCCTGCGCCTTGACGCTTTGCAGCTTTTGTTTGATCTGCAGCAGCAAGCGATGTTGTAGGCGAGTATTCTCCCCGCGGTGGCGTCTGAGTTGCTGTTCAGGATGCTGTGCTGTCAATCGTGTCGCCAGTTGCTCTGCTTTGGTTAGGCGCGTTGTGATGTGTCGCTCAGTCGAGCGTTGCAATGCACCGCTCAGTTGCAACAGTGTTTTTCGATGTTGGGTGAGTGCATAACCGGGATGGCGAATCCGTTTTTTCACGGCGCTCAACTGGTCGGCGATGTCGTTGATCGATCGACTGATTGCGCGATCCAGCCTGCTTGAGAGCTGATCAGCCTGCTGCAGTAATTCGGTTTGATCAATCGATACCAATTCGGCGGCAGCCGATGGCGTTGCGGCCCGGGTGTCTGCCACCAGATCGGCAATGCTGAAGTCGATCTCGTGGCCGACCGCAGACACCGTTGGCACGCTTGCCGCAAAGAGGGCCCGCGCGACGACCTCTTCATTGAATGCCCAAAGGTCTTCGGGGGATCCGCCACCACGACCCACAATTAAAACGTCTAGGCGAATCTTGCGATCGCTTATGAGCTGGTCGGCTTGGTTAATCGCATCGGCGATCCGCTGTGCTGCGCCATCCCCTTGCACGGGGACGGGAAAAACATAGACTCGCGTATGCGGGCTGCGTCGCTCGAGTATCGTCAGAATGTCCTGTAAGGCGGCACCCGTAGCAGAGGTCACGATGCCTACGTGCTCCGCGTCATTTGGAATCGATTGCTTGTGTTCGCTAGCGAACAAGCCCTCTTGAGCGAGTCGTGCCTTGAGTTGCTCAAAAGCGATTTGCAAGGCGCCAGCGCCTGCCGCCTCAATGTGTTCGCAGACCAGCTGAAACTCGCCACGGCCTTCATACAGGGTGACTCGAGCACGAATGCGAACGGAATCTCCCGTTTTGGGCTGTATTTTGGCTCGCCCGTTGGCGCGGCGAAACATGGCACAGCGAACCTGCGCGTCCGAGTCTTTGAGCGAAAAGTACCAGTGGCCCGAGCTGGCGGCAGTGAATTGACTGATCTCTCCTTCGACCCACACCCAGTCGAAGTGGCGTTCTAACAGATTTTTCGCCTCTCGATTGAGCTGGCTTACCGTGAGTGCCGGTTGGGTGTCGAGGTCTGTCTGCATAGGTCAGGGTGGGTCTCGGTTCACGGTTCACGGTTTGCGGGGGAAGGGGCGCTTTCTATTATTGTCGCACCATCACACCGTCTGTATACTAGCGCGTTTGGGGAGACCTAGTATCGCAGACACTGCGAACTGGGCACTGCGAGGCTAACATGCTCCGAATTGCACACGAAGGGCTGACTTTCGACGACGTGCTCCTCCTGCCAGGCTATTCTGAGGTCACGGCCAAAGATGTCTCGTTGGTCACGCGCTTAACCCGCAACATTCCGCTGAATATTCCGTTGGTATCGGCCGCTATGGACACGGTGACCGAGGCGAGGCTGGCTATTGCCCTCGCGCAAGAGGGCGGTATTGGCATTATTCATAAGAATATGACGATCTCCGAGCAGGCAGAAGAAGTTCGTCGGGTGAAGAAGTTTGAAAGTGGGGTGGTCAAAGATCCTATTACGATCGAGAGCACTGCCAGCATTGCCCAACTGATTGATCTCACCCGCGCCAATGGTATTTCGGGTGTGCCGGTGATGGAGGCAGGTCAACTGGTCGGCATCGTGACGCGGCGCGACATTCGCTTCGAGACAGATACTGATCAGCCGGTGTCGGCCATCATGACGCCCAAGCAGCAGCTGGTGACGGTGAAAGAAGGCGCACCTTCAGACGAAGTGCAGCGCTTATTGCACCAGTTTCGCATCGAAAAAATACTGGTGATTGACGATGACTTCACCTTGAAAGGTCTGATTACCGTTAAAGATTTTGATAAGGCTGAATCATTCCCACATGCCTGCAAAGACGAGTCAGGACAGTTGCGTGTGGGCGCATCGATTGGCACCAGTCCGGATACGGATGAGCGCACTGAAGCACTGGTGCGCGCCGGCGTTGATGTGCTGGTAGTGGATACTGCCCACGGACATTCAAAGAACGTCTTAGACCGCGTACGCATGATCAAACGGGACTATCCCGGCATTGATGTGATCGGCGGCAATATCGCTACGGCCGACGCCGCTCTGGCATTGCGCGATGCAGGCGCCGATGCGGTGAAGGTGGGTATTGGCCCCGGGTCTATTTGTACAACCCGTATCGTCACGGGTATTGGCGTACCGCAAATTTCAGCGGTGGCCAATGTGGCCGCTGCACTGGCCGATTCTGGCATACCGGTTATCGCCGACGGCGGAGTGCGTTTTTCTGGCGATTTGGCGAAAGCGCTGGCAGCGGGCGCCGACGCGGTGATGATGGGCAGTATGTTTGCGGGTACTGAAGAGGCGCCAGGTGAAGTGGAGTTGTTTCAGGGACGAACCTATAAGGCGTATCGCGGAATGGGCTCCATTGGTGCTATGTCACAGAGCCAAGGATCATCTGATCGCTATTTTCAAGATGCAGCACTGGGCTCCGAGAAGTTGGTGCCTGAAGGAATTGAAGGGCGAGTGCCTTATAAAGGCCCTGTTTCTGCCATCATTCTTCAGCTGATGGGGGGTGTGCGCTCGGCGATGGGATACACCGGATGCTCCACCATGGAGGCGATGCGGTCCGACACTCACTTTACGCGTGTGACTGCCGCGGGGATGTCTGAATCCCATGTGCATGATGTCTCTATCACCAAAGAAGCCCCCAATTACCCGGTGCGCTGATGGCGTGCTGACGATCCATTTTTCACTTGTGAGTCGGGAGCCCGCAGCGTGACACAAGATATTCATCGCGACCGACTGCTGATCTTAGATTTTGGCTCACAGTACACACAGCTGATTGCACGCCGTATCCGGGAAGTGGGGGTGTATTGCGAAATCATGCCTTGGGATACCGATGCGTCGTATATCCGTGCCTTTGTACCGAGCGGCATTATTCTCTCAGGCGGACCCGAGTCGGTCACTGCGGGAGATTCTCCGCGCGCCCCAGATATTGTGTTTGCGCTCGATGTGCCTTTGCTCGGCATTTGCTACGGCATGCAGACAATGGCGGCCCAATTAGGGGGTGTCGTCGAGGGTTCCGATACGTCTGAGTTTGGTTATGCGCAGATCCGCCGCACCTCTACGGGCGGGCTGTTTGCTGATTTTGCTGATAAGACTGACAGCAACGACCAACCACTGCTTGATGTGTGGATGAGTCATGGCGATAAGGTGTCTCAGTTACCGCCCGATTTTGACCGCATTGCCGAGACCGATAGCTGCCCGATTGCCGGCATGGCGCATGTCGACAAACCCTGGTTCGGTATCCAGTTCCATCCCGAGGTGACCCACACCACGCAAGGCGAGAATATCTTTGCGCACTTTGTAAAACAGATCTGTGCGTGTGAGGCGCTCTGGACCCCCGCCAATATTGTCGAGGATGCAATTCAGCGCGTTCGTGAGCAAGTGGGTAACGACCGCGTGCTGCTGGGGCTCTCGGGTGGTGTCGATTCCTCGGTTGTGGCTGCACTGCTGCATCGTGCCATTGGTGATCAGCTCACTTGCGTCTTTGTTGATAACGGATTGCTGCGGCTCAATGAGGGCGATCAGGTCATGGCCATGTTTGCTCAAAACATGGGCGTGCGGGTTATCAGAGCCGATGCTGAAGCGCGTTTCTTAGGCAAGCTGCAAGGGGTGAGTGACCCCGAGGCCAAACGCAAAGCGATTGGCAATACGTTTATTGAGGTCTTCGACGAAGAAGCCACCAAAATCACCGATGTGAAGTGGTTGGCGCAGGGCACTATTTACCCTGATGTGATTGAGTCTGCGGGGTCAAAAACAGGCAAGGCCCATGTGATCAAGTCACACCACAATGTCGGTGGGTTGCCCGATGATATGGCGCTTGAGTTGGTCGAGCCGCTGCGTGAATTGTTCAAAGATGAAGTCCGCCGTATTGGATTAGCGTTAGGCCTGCCGAAGGACATGGTCTTTCGCCATCCGTTCCCTGGGCCTGGTCTCGGTGTGCGCATTCTCGGTGAGGTGAAAAAGGAATACGCGGATCTTTTGCGACTTGCCGATGCAATTTTTGTCGAAGAGCTGCACCGATCGGGGTGGTACGACAAAACCAGCCAAGCCTTTGCCGTTTTCTTACCGGTCAAGTCAGTCGGTGTAGTGGGGGACGCTCGTCGTTACGAATACGTTGTCGCGATTCGTGCAGTACAAACCGTCGATTTTATGACGGCGCGCTGGGCTCATTTGCCCTATGAGTTACTCGAGGTGGTTTCTAATCGCATTATCAACGAGATCTCGGGCATCTCGAGAGTCACCTACGATATTTCAGGGAAGCCGCCTGCCACGATTGAGTGGGAGTAGTTATTTCAGTTTAAGTAAATGATTTAATTCGATTTATTACTTACACATTACTTTCACGCTTAGAAATCAATCGTTGATTTCCTTAGTCTTTTTTCTTACAGTTACACAAAATGTTGCACAAACGTGTGACTACTGAAACTCGTAGTAACTCAGAGACTAAACTTGGCACTGAAGAAACAGCACTTTGCTGAAGGCGAAATAGCAATATTTGAAGAAGCTTGTATCTACAAGCGAGGTGAGTATTGGCAGTTTCGTATGTGGTTGCCAAAAGAAAACAAGTACGCACGTAAAAGCCTTCGTACACGCAGTGAAGTTACTGCAATAGAAAAGGGTAAAGCTGCGTACTTAGAAATTTACGCTAATCTACAGCAAGGTAAAAGCTACTTTTCAATCACCACAAAAGAAGGTGTGGAGAAGTATCTTAGCTTCCGTCTGCGTGATGTTGAACTTGGACACATCGTTAAAGGACGACACACAACAATCGCAACGCATCTACAGCACTTTCTTAGCTTCGTTGGCAAAGACACTAAGCTGAAAGAACTAGAACGTACTGACTGCGAAAACTACTTCTACCATCGCCACAAAGCTACAAACGGCAACGTCAAACAAGTCACTGTGCAAAACGAACAAAGCACAATCAATGCGCTGATGAAGTGGCTGCATAAGAATGGTGAAACACACATTGATGGCTTCGACTTTAAGAAGCTTCCACGCTTGGATAAAGGCAATGAAGCTATTCGTCGTGCAACACTAACTAATGACGAATACGAAGCACTGTACCGCGCTATGCGCACCTACACTGCCAAGCAAAACAAGCTAGATGATGCAGAACTTAGAGTACGAAAAATCGTGCAACACTACGTTCTAATCGCAGCTAACAGTGGTTTACGTGTTGGTGAACAGCGACAGCTACGTTGGAGTGATGTGCAGATTGAATGTCATAAAGTGAATGGTGAACAGCAAAAGCTAGCACGTATCCACGTTCGCGCAGAGACAAGTAAAGTGCGTACAAGTCGTACATTCCTTTGTCGTAATGGACAGTACTTTGAACGCTTGCGTGAAATATCTAAGCCTAAAACAGCTGACGAGTTAATCTTTACATTGGATAACGCTAATGAACTAAGCAAACGTACGCTGCTATATCACTGGCACAAGATGATTGAGTTAGCAGAGATTGCTGATAGAGAAGTGCGTGACTTAGTACCCTACAGCTTGCGCCACTTTATGATTACGCAGCGTATTATGAGTGGCTTAACATTTAGACAAATTGCAGATATGTGTGGCACTAGCGTGGCGCAGATTGAAAAGACGTATTACCACCTTAACGACGAAATACGTCTAACCAACGCTGTAGCTGACTACAGACGAAGAGAAGATGGAACTATTGAAGTTCTCTAAATCAACTCAGCAGCGTTACGCTTCATCTCATCATTAACTGTTATGTAACGCTGTGTTGTTTGAATGCTCGCATGTCCAGCCATATCAGCTAACACAAATACACTAACGCCTTTCTGACTTAACGTAGTAAGCCATGTACGTCTACCACTGTGTGACGTAGCGCCAGCAATTCCAGCACGTGCATACAAGCGTTGTAGATGCTGTGTAGCAGTGTTTGAGCTAAACCTTGTACTCTTTGCGTAGAGAACAGATAACCGTGCTGTGGACGCTTTGTGACGCTGCTAACGTATGCTTGTAGCTGACGCTGAATTTGCTTTGGCAGAAATATCTTACGTGCACGTTTAGATTTAGTACGTGCTGCATCAAGTGTCATTTCGTCTCGCACTGTGTCGTTGGCATCTAATACGTCATCAAATCGCAGTGCAGCCACTTCGCCTACACGTAAACCACACAAGTGTGTAAACAGCAGCATGGTGCTGTCACGCAATGGATAACGACTGCACGAATTTGTTACGTCTAGCAGCTGCTTGCGTTCTGTTTTGTTGAGTGTCTTTGCTTGTGCCATATGTCACCACCTAAATGTAATGTTTTCGTGCATATAGCGTATTTTCTGATGTTCTATTTGGGCAACCAATAAGTGCTAATTTAATTCCTTCCACACATCAAAGACTTACGTAGAAATGTAAGATAATGTTTGTTTTCTTACTTATTCTTTGTGTTGTTTCTAGTGTGATTAGTTTGATTTGATTATTTAGTCATAACGATAACAAGCCACCAAATCAAAACGTGCAGCAGTTACATCCAAGCAGACAAACCAAGTATAAGCATCGCCTTTGTTAGGTTTGTGTTTTGCTAAGAATTTGATAAGTGGCAGCACTCAGTAAGCAGAACGTCACGTTGATAAGATTTAATCTCCTTCCAACAGTATTCGCTGCGAGTGTCATCAAGTCCTATATTGTCTTTGAGTGTTAGATTGTGTGCCTTTTCTATCCGTTCTTGCCAAATATTTGGTGCATATTTCTTTATAGTCTTGTATTGCCTTAGGTGTGTGCCTTTGATGAAAAAGTGTATGTGCGTATTTGTGCCTAAGCGTCCATGTTCCAAGAAAACTAGCCTATCAAGTCGTTTGCCTTGTGATGTATCTTTGCGTTCAAGTATCTGCCTATCAAGTATGTTGAAGAAGTGCTTAGCGTCAGAATTAGCATCGCTATCATATATGCGACTACCGTCTTTGAACGTAGCAGTACCAAATAGCCAAAAGTTCTGACTACGCACCCACTTTGCACCGTCTAATTTAAGTCGTTCTGTAAATTGCACGTTTTTCCTACACTTAATGTTCTGTTGGTAAATACACAGTAACTAGCTGTGCATGTAGTTATTTATCAACGGAGGAATGATTGATGCAAAAAACGGTACTAAACGATGTATTTGAGTTATTGGTGCAAATTGGCGCCGTTAGCAGCGAAAGCGAGTTTAGCAAAGATTGGCTATGCAGAAGCGAATGCTACATGCGTACGCTGCGTTTTAAGCGTGTTAAACCCAGTGTGGGTACGTTAGCTATATGTGCAAGCAAACTACAGCACTACGGACGCTGTATGACGGCAACAGAACGCCATACACAGCTTGGTAAGCGTTTTATTGAACTCAGCGAACAGTGTCACAAGCAGATTAATACGGATGCTCTGGGGTGGTGGAAAGACGAGGTGAGGGTTTGACAACTAGCACTGTAATGTCAAATGAGCAAACTCGTCATCCGAAATTGGGTTTTAAGCGTGAAAATTTCGTGCAGCGGATTTCTGCGGTGGAGAACTTTTGATAATTAGGTGGTGGTTTTACACCACCCCATTCCGCTAGCTGCTAAATAACAGTATGAACAAGAGTGCATTACAAGACATACAGCAAGCATTAAACGCGATACGCAGCGAAATCGAACGTGCGGATGACGAAACAAAGTGGGCAGCCCTTGAGTTGATGCTAGGCACAAGTAGTAGTGTTGTAGCACTTGCTAAGAAGATGGCAAAACCAAAAACAAAGACTGTCACACGCACTGTAGCTGTTCCAAAGACGAAGATAGTCACGCAGCAACCACAGCAGCAGACGACTCCAAAAGACACAGAACGAACAGATTTTACACCTATTCGTCCACAACCACCGTTACCAAATCAACAAGACGACAGAGAAAAGCGTTAACAAACCAGTCAAAAGTGAATGGTTTGTAGCTGTTTGACTGTATGGTTGACAGTACGACTGACTGGTATAGTGAGGCGACGCGCAAATACTTTTTGCAATCTATCCCAGTAAGCTGCACTGCTTACTTTAAACTGGGTTTTCAACCACTGAAGTAATCTTTAAGTTAAAGCACATATAGACATGAGGATGTTACACTGATGGCTGACTATATTTCCCCCGATTTTGAGTCACGAGAACTAGCAATTTCAAGCGCGATTAGCCAATTAAAGAGACACGGCGTTAATATCAGTTTACCTGAACAGTTACAAAAAACAATTCAAGCTCATACACTATTTGATGGTGATGATGGATTGTTTAAAGATATAATAAAAAATACTGACACATACTTCGAATATGGGTGTGGTAAATCTACGGAATTTGTGTGCAAATATACCAACGCGTCAATATACGCAGTAGACACATCGCGCGATTGGGTAAATAGCCTTCAAGGTTTAGTAAGTACCAGCGCTCCAGGACGAGTAAACTTAAACTGGGTAGATGTTGGCGAAGTTGCAGACTGGGGATACCCGAAATCATTTGAAAGACGAGAAAATTTTAAAGTTTACGCTGAGTTAATGTGGCTAAGCAAAATTTCACCTGATTTAGTTTTAATAGATGGTAGATTCAGGGTTTTCTGTTTTCTTACATCTATCAAATGTGCTCCTGTTGGTACCAAAATATTATTTGATGATTATATGAACCGCCCTTTCTACCATGTTGTAGAAGAGTTTTGTGAAAGAATTGACGCATGTGGGAGGCAGGCATTATTTGAGGTGAGCAAGAGTGCTAAGAGTAAAGTCACAGATGAAATATTATCGACATTTCAGAACGTTATTTCTTGATAGCAACTTCTGACTTAAATGAGATGTTTGCTTCATCTTACAATGTGTAACAGAAGATTGCGTAAACTATTGAATTGCAATAGTTGCATAAGCGTAAATATAACGTGCAAAGTAGTGGTGGAGTTACACATTACTTACACACAAACTATTTTGAGGTGGTAAATTATTGATATTAAACAAGAAATTGTAAACGTTACTACTGAGTGGGAATAAAGTGGCTGTGACAGCAGATGGTTAGATTGACTTACATAGTCCATAAAGAGTCCCTTAGTTGCTGGGTTATGAGCGACGCGATTATCGAGTGTGAGTGACGTCATTAAGTGATTGATTCAATGGTTTCGGTGAATGTTGCGTTGCTACCGCAACCGCAAATTAGTCGGTAAGCGCAACGATAAATTTGACCAACGGATAACTCGAGCCATGATAAATAATTTCTTCGTGGAAAATGGCTTCGAAGCCACGGAACAAGAATATTTAAAGGCGAGTAGACTCGAAAAATCCAACGTTTTTGAGTTTCCGAGTGAAGATATTCAGATTATCACCAACAATCTAAAAGGCGAGTCGACTGCTTTGAGTGGCTTGGCGATTTTCAAAACGCTAAGAGATACGCTGAATCACTATGAACTAAAGCGTATGCCCAAGATTCTCGACTATGGCTGTGGATGGGGAAGAATTACCCGCCTCATGGCGACCCTATCAGACGACACAAACGTTCATGGTGTAGATGTCGATAGCCGTTTAATTGCCTCAGCGAATGAATGCGCGAGTACTATTCAATTTAGTGAAATCGAGTCGATGGGAACGTTGCCGTTTGATGCGGACTATCTCGATTTGGCCTTTGTGAATTCGGTTTTTTCACACTTATCCGAGGTGAGCGCTATTGCGACATTGGGTGAACTAACTCGGGTTTTATCTCCAGACGGACTACTGATCGTTTCCGTGTTGGAACACGTTGAAATGGAGAAGTTCTACTCTAATCCGAAGCAGAAAGAATGGATTGAAAAGGTGCTTGGAGGCCAAGGTGAAGCTGAGCAACGTCTGAAGCAAAACAACTTTGTATGGGGTGATACAAAAAGATGGGACAATTATGGAATAGCCATTATGAATGACGTCTGGTTGAACCATACGTTATCGTCATTTTGAGCTGAGTTAGTGGGTGCCTATCGCACTAATGAAGCTGGGTCACAAAATTACAAAGTGATAAAAATAAAATGATTCCCTTGGGAACTGACTTGCGGATTTGAAGCTGCGTTGGCGGCCTTCTTCTAAGAGACTGAAATACCAACGATAGCGCGGGAATAACAGTACAGTTGATGCAGCCTAAAACGATACATTTCTACTTTGACTACCTTTCGCCCTACGCCTATTTCGCATGGCGTCGGCTTCCTGCTTTGGCGCGTCAATACGATTGTGAGATCGACGCCCACCCCGTTGTGTTTGGCAAGTTATTGGACAAGTGGGGGCAGTTGGGTCCCGCGGAGATTCCACCTAAACAACACTGGCTGAATCAGTATTGCCTCAGATACGCGGCGCTTAATGGCTTTGAATACAACCCACCCAAGCAGCACCCCTTCAATCCGCTTGCCGCGTTGCGACTGTCTTTAAAGCCAGTGAGCGGCGCTGATCAACACAAAGTGATTAGCGCACTATTCGAAGCAGGTTGGAGTCGCGGTGCGGACCTGGGTGATCTGCCGACTCTGATTGATCTGTTAGCTGAGCAATCGATCGATGGCGAAACTCTGAGTGGGAAAATTATTGACCCCAAGGTAAAAGATGCTCTCGTGAACGAGACCACTATGGCGATCGAAAGGGGCGTTTTTGGTGTTCCCACCATCATTGTCGACGGCAATTTATTCTGGGGGAACGATCAAATCGAGCACGTAGCACTATTGCTATCGGGTCAAGACCCTCTTGATAGAGAAAAGCTCACCGCACTGCAAAATAGGCCGAGGGCAATCGATCGTAAGGCGGTTCAGGAGTATGGCGCTGACGGCGCATAGTTGTTCAGGCTGGGCGGTGACACTATACGGTTTGCACGCGATAAGCGGCCATGTGTTAGTTACGAGGGAATAGTGCTCGGTAGCGGTTTCGCAACAGAGGTCAGTGTCTAGGTCGCCAGCGTACTGGCATCATTAACGCGATCAGATGAGCGAAGAGTACAGCGATTAAGCGCTCACCCAACCTGCATGAAAACCGTAAGGCACTCTAAAGGGCATGATAATGGTTGCGACCGGGCCTTCGCTAAGGTTCTGCGCATCGAGTATCAAACACTCACTTTGATCGCTAGCCTCATCGTGAATGAAGCACACGAGGTAGCCCTCGTCCTCTGAGTGTGAGCTTGTCTTGGGCGCGAACACGGCCTCTCCGCCATGACGTTGGGGCCCGTAAGTGAATTCGGTGGTCACACCCGACTCGTTGTCGTACTTCATCAGGCCATCGAAGGTGAAGGCGCGTTCTGTATTAAAGATTGCCGCATAGACGTAACGTGTTTTGTGGCAGGCGTAGTCATCGTTAATCCGGGTGAAATCGCAGGGGATGTTGCTCAGTGTGCGCTCCGCAACGTCGCCGGTTTTGAGATTGATGCGCCACTCGTAGAGACGACCTTGATTTTCGCTCAGGTTATTTCCTTCTGAAGTGCCAGCGCCGGCAATATCCGCGGTGGTGGATCTTGAGGCTTGCAGTACGACTTCATCACCGTCGTCCCAAGCGTTGGCGGTGTGCACCACTACGCCCGTTTCCACATCAAACCATCGCACATCGTTATCGCAACCATGGCGCGGCATGACCCCAATGCGTGACCCGTATTGTGGCTCAAAGTCCACCGCTGGCCCGCCCGATATGGCACGCCCGATGTCCAGCGTAATGGGAAAGTCCAAGAACAGCGTGTATTTTTCAGTGGCCCCAAAGTCATGCATAAAAATAGATCTGGGGATGGTAATCGGTGTCGTGTGGATAAGATCGCCATTTTTATCGATGACGGAGTAGGTCACAAACGGCGCCTGAAATGAGTAGCCGTAAGCGATCATTTCGCCGGTTTTCGGATCGATTTTTGGATGCGCAGTAAAAGGGTGTTGCAGCTTGCCATCAAAGTCAGTGGGCCCTTTAGTTGATAGGCTGCCGAGTTCGATGACGGTCGGTTGCGAAGGCTCATGCAACGCGTACAGCGTCTTGTTGTGGTAAGTCAGCGCGGTATTGGCCAGGTTTTTTGCACTCGGTGCGCCAGCTGGAATGGGCGCTGGTGTCCGGTCCATGAGTGAATTCATACCTTTATAGAGCCAGTCACCGTGCTCCTGTTCCAGCTTGAATCCGTCATTTTGAATAAATCGGTTTCGATAGCGAGCTTTGCCGCCAGAGAACTCGATAGCATGGATCATGCCGTCACCGTCAAAGGTGTGGTAGGCCGCTTCGCTGAAAACATGGACGGGATTCGGCCCCACGCGAAGAAAATATCCATTGAGGTCATGTGGGATCGAACCCACTATCTCCATGTTGTCGGCGTCGCGCTCTTCGCTGACGGGACTAAAGTTACCGTCTAGAAAAAAGTTTGAGGAAGGAGCGCCTGCTCGTACCTGTGTCATAGAAAAGTCCGAAGCTGAAGTAATAAACCTGATTGGTATTCAATCCGGAAACCACAAAAGAGGAAAGCTTTTTTAAAGAAAATGTTCGTCCGTTGGATCAGCACAACCTAAGGGGTAGCCAAATCTTGGCTTTCTGCGCAGTCGCACACCAAGCAGCGGCGCGACACTGGCCATACTGGCATTGCATCTAGGCCTCCTATAATGACAATGCTGGCTTGGATGTCTCTTAACGCATGGAAGCCGTCTTTAAGCTTTGTTCACTGACACGCCCATCAAACGGCGAGTTGCCAAAATACGTCGCTACTGCCGCACGATTGACCGGGGTGTTATCGGCACTCACAAAACAGGAAACACCTTGCAAGTTCACGGCCCGGGCACTGCTGCCAATGCAATAGCGTTCAGCGGCGACAGATAACCTTCATTTCGGTGTAGCCCTTTACAAAACTTGAGATATTGCGGCGCGGTTCTGCTATCACTTCAATCTTTGAAAATCGTTGCAGCATTTCTTCCCATAAGATTTGCAGTTGCATCTCTGCGAGGCGGTTGCCAAAGCAGCGGTGAATCCCAAAGCCAAAAGAAATATGATTACGGGCGTTTTTGCGATCAAAAAGTAGCGTATCCGGGTCGTCAAACTTTCGCTCATCACGATTGCCCGATGCGTACCACATCGCGATTTTGTCTCCCGCCTTGATCGTTTTGCCGTGCATGTCGACATCCTCGAGTGCGGTGCGTCGCATATAGGCTAAAGGCGTTTGCCAGCGGATAATCTCTGACACGGCATTGGGAATCAGATCCCGATTAGCCCGCACTTTTTCCCATTCACTCGGGAACAAATGAGAGCCGTAAACAGAACCCGACATTGAATTTCGGGTGGTGTCATTGCCGCCGACGATCAGCAAAATCAGGTTGCCGAGGTACTCCATGGGTTCCATGTCACGAGTGTTCTCGCCGTTGGCAAGTAAGGTGATCAGATCGTGCCCTTCCTTGCCGACTCGCTGCTGCCACAAGTTCATAAAGTATTCCACGCACTCCATGAGCTCTGCACGGCGTTGGGTCTCGCTCTCGACGATGCCTGTTTCCGGACTGGCCGTTGCCACATCGGACCAGCGGGTCAACTTTCTTCTGTCCTCAAAGGGAAAATCAAAGAGTGTTGCTAACATCATGGTGGTGAGCTCAATCGAGACCGTATTAACCCAATCAAATTCTTCATTGAGAGGGATTTGATTGAGCACGGTCTGCGTTCGCTCGCGGATCAGCTCTGACATTCTCGACAAGCTGGGTGAGGCGACAACGGGGGCCACGGTTTGTCGTTGAATATCGTGTTTTGGTTGGTCCATCGCGATGAACATGGGCAATGGAAAGTCCTCGGCCGGATTTTGCAGTGTAATGAAGGGTTCAGAGGAGAAGCGTTGATGGTCGGTATCGATGGCAATGATGTCTTCATATCGTGTTACCGACCAATAAGGTCCGACCGCTTCGTCCTCTGGGCCACGCGCGATTGAATTCCAGCCATCCTTGCAGTAGTGCAATGGATCTTCGTCTCGTAAGCGTTTAAACACAGCCCACATTGCCTGATTTGGCCAGAGGGTAGGGTCGGAGACATCAAGGTCTGCGAGCGGTGTGTTATAGGCGTGGTCATAACCTGGGCTAAAAATATCGTTGATCGCTTGATTCACTGAGCCGTCCCCTTTTGGCCTGCGCCGATTAAGGCCATTATTATGTCACCACCCGTATCATCTAGCGGCGTGTCTGGGTTCTCAAGGTGATTACGCGCTATAAAGAGGTCATTTACGGCCAAAAAGGTCGGGGCATCCTGGCCTCATCACCCGCTAAACGGCTTTTTACCCGTTACAGGGCTTTTTATGAGTGCCGTTACCCCTTGAATACGACGGTCGGCAAAGCCTCCGCCGGTGAGCTGTACTGCACTATTGGCAGGCAGTTTGGGTTAATGTGACGGCCCTCAGCCGAGGTCGCTATGTGTTAAGTAATGACCCGCACAGGCCGTGTTTGCGTGGCGTGCGCATGCGATTAATCTGCGTGCCGATAAGGGTATTGAAAAGAATGCCGATAAACGCGTTGTGACTTGATATGGTCAGCTCAACCGTGGCGGCCTTGCAGAAGTCGTCGATATTGTTAGGAAAAGGTGGCAGTAACGTCAATGACCAGCGCGTTAAAGGTTTTGCAAACGACGTTTGGGTTTTCGCATTTTCGCGAGCCTCAGCAGGCCATTATCGATGCCGTGGTGGCAGGCAACGATGCCTTTGTACTGATGCCAACAGGCGGGGGCAAGTCGCTGTGTTATCAGATACCGGCGTTAGTGCGGCCTGGTTGTGGCGTGGTGATTTCGCCGCTCATTGCCTTAATGCAAGATCAGGTATCGGCGCTGCAGCAGCTGGGTATTCGAGCTAGCTTTCTCAATTCCACGCTTGATGCACACAGTGCGTCGGCAGTCGAGCAAGCGCTGCTCAGCGGAGAACTCGACCTACTGTATCTCGCGCCCGAGCGACTGAATCAGACTCGCACGAGAGCCCTGCTGGACAGCGCAACGCTGTCGCTATTTGCCATTGATGAGGCGCACTGCGTGTCTCAATGGGGCCATGACTTCCGCGCTGACTATTTGCAGTTAGAACAGCTACAGCATCTGTTCCCCAGCGTGCCGAGAGTGGCGTTAACGGCCACCGCCGATCCCAGGACACAACAGGAGATTGTCGACAGACTGGGCCTCGAGCAGGCAGCAAAATTCATAGTGGGTTTTGATCGCCCCAATATTCAGTACCGGATAGGCCTTAAAAATAATCCCCGACAGCAGCTACTGCGCTTTCTAAAAGAGGAGCACCCAACAGATGCTGGCATTATTTATTGCCTGTCTCGCAAAAAAACAGAAGAAATTGCACAGTGGCTGACTGAACAGGGCTTTGATGCGCTGCCGTATCACGCTGGCTTATCGGCAGAACTCCGGGCGGCGCATCAGGCGCGTTTCCTGCGAGACGACAGTGTCATTGTGGTCGCAACGATTGCTTTTGGTATGGGAATTGATAAGCCAGATGTGCGTTTTGTGGTGCATCTGGACTTACCGAAGACCGTCGAATCTTATTACCAAGAGACAGGGCGTGCGGGTCGCGATGGTGCGCCGGCAACAGCGTGGATGATCTATGGGCTGCAGGATGTCATCAAGCTCAGACAAATGATGCAGGGCTCTCAGGGCAGTGATCAGCACAAGCGTCTCGAACAGCATCGTCTCAATGCGATGTTGGGATTGTGTGAGATCACCAGTTGCCGGCGACAGTCATTGCTGCAATATTTTGGTGAGGACTACCCTCAGCCTTGCGGTAATTGCGATAGCTGTCTCGATCCCGCTAAAACGTGGGATGCAACAGAAGCGTGTCGCATGGCGCTCAGTGCAGTAGCGCGAACGGGTGAGCGATTCGGCGTGAATCACTTAATCGACGTATTGCGGGGGAAGGAGACCGATAAAATGTGGCAGTTTGAACACCATCTCCTACCGACTTTTGGGGTCGGCACTGCGCTGGATAATCATCAGTGG
Source organism: Luminiphilus sp. (assembly GCA_028117185.1). Next base: position 14,873 of record JAOHHD010000008.1, on the reverse strand, counting down.
CGATCTGTCTTTCGCCAGTTGGTAGGGCGGAGTTATTTGTCGGTTGATGTAGAGGGTTACGGCGCACTAAAGCTTCAAGCGCAGTGTCGGCCTCTACTGCGAGGTGAGGTATCCATTGCCTTGCGCTTAGATCAAAAACAAAAAGTGATAAAGCGGCAAACCAAGACTACCCTGCCTGCCGAGATAGATGTGGGTATGTGGGAGGCCTTGCGAGAGTGTCGACGCGAGCAGGCAGAAGAGCAGGGCGTTCCTCCCTACGTTATTTTTCATGACAGCACGCTCATTGAGATGTGCACCAGGCTGCCGCAAACACGTGACGAGTTCGCCAATCTGACCGGCGTTGGCGAGCGAAAATTACTCAAATACGCAGACGCTTTTCTGGCAGCTATTCGCCGAGCACAGGACGAAGCTGCGATGTAACAGTCGCCCGCTACGTTGGTTATTGAGCCGTTATTTATCCCGCCTTTGACTCAATGATCGCGAACAGATGATTGTGTTCAGCCAGGGGTTCCACTCTTAAGTGAGCTTGTCAGGAAACCCGGGCGCTCGCAGTGCGGTATCGAGCTCATCCTCGAGTAATTTCACCACAAAGGGCGATTGCGCGTCGCCGCCATAGCGCGCTTGGGCTGTTTTAAAACGCTCTTGAGCGGTCTTGGCGAGTGGCAGTGGGACGTCGAATGCCGCGCCGAATTGCTCGGCGAATCCCAAATCTTTGAGCGCGAGATCAAGCGTGAATCCAATATCGTAGCTACCATTGAGGATCAACTGTCCTTCAGTTTCATGGACAAAAGAGTTGCCTGACGACGCTGCGATGGCCTGCCATGCGGTCGCGAGGTCGAGGCCGCCGCGCGCAGCGAGCATCATGGCTTCACCACCGGCGGCAAGATGTACAAAAGCCAGCATATTCGTGATGACTTTGATCAGCGATGCTGTGCCGACCGCTCCCATGTGGAATACTTTTTTGCCCATAGCCTGCATTGCAGGCTCGTGAAGTGCAATCAGTGCTTCATTGCCACCGGCGAGGAGCGTCAACTCGCCTCGCGCCGCCAGATGCACGCCACCGGTGACGGGCAGTTCTAAAAATCCGATCCCCTGAGCCTCGGCTCGCGCAGCAGAGCGAATGACATCGTCTTGGCCCACCGTCGACATTTCGATCAAGGTCGCGCCTGCTGTCATATGACTCAGGATGTCATCCTGTACTGCAGACGAGGCGGGCGGAGAGGGCAAACACGTTATGACATGCTCGACTCGCTGGGCGAGATCGGCGCAACCTTCGGCCGGGTTTGCCCCAGCACTGACAAGTGTTTCCATTGCTGTTTTATCGAGATCAAATACGGTGAGTTGAAAGCCTGCATCAAGTAAGCGAACCGCTAGCTGGCCACCTAAGTTGCCCAATCCGATGAATCCGTAGTGCATGCGTCAGTCCTTTTTTTTACTCACTCGAGAAGTGTATCGCGTTAAAGCGGGCTTATTAGCGACAACCTGTAACGATTGCGCGCGAGAGTTAGGGATGAGACTGATGCTGTAAAACGTGTTCTAGCCGCGGTCTCTTTCTTGACGTGGGTTCGTTGTCGCTGTCGACCCAATAGTAGCTGTCCTTACTATAGCCTCAGGTTATCCCGCCCATTCCCTTTGAGATTGATACGCAGATAAAAACGCGCTGACCTTCCTGAATGCGTTGTAAATTGGCGATAAGTCTCATTAATAGCGTCAGCCCGACCGGTCTAAAAAGCCCCCATCGCCGTAAAAACGACATTCCAAACGACCAGTGCAGAGACAGTGGCGCATGCGAGAGCATGATCCGACTGTCTTTTTAGGTGTTACACCCATTGATAGGGCTGTTTTTATGTCGAAAAATGTTATCTCGGCTTCACTCGTCGCTGGCCTGCTAGCGCTGTGGCTTGGGTCAGGGCTTTTTATCGAAACACCAGAGGGCGGCGATGTCGTGCTGGCAGTGGCGCCAGAGAGAAGCCAGCAAGGTATCTCTGCTGAGCCGTTGAATCGAGTGCGGGTGGTAACAGCGAATGCCGAGTTTCGTAATCGCAGTATTGTGTTGCGGGGCCGCACCGATGCCAAGCGTGTGATTGATGTCACTGCGGAAGTAGCCGGGCAAGTGGTTGCCCAGCCAGCGGAGAGAGGCATGCAGGTAGCAAAGGGCGACCTGCTGTGTGAAATCGCCATTGATGACCGTGAAATCGCTGTGGATGAGGCGCGCGCCGGATTAGAGAAGGCACGAATTGAACACGAAGGCAGTTTACAGCTTGCGGATCAGGGGTTGTTATCGGAGGTGGCGATTGCTGCCTCAGCATCGCGACAAGAGACCGCAAAAGCACATCTACGTCGTCAGGAGCTCAATCTAGCTCGCACCCGAATTACCGCGCCGTTCGATGGCGTGATCGAAGATTTGCATCTTTACGTCGGCGATTACGCCATGCCAGGTGCAGCCTGCGCAACGCTCATCGATTTGGATCCGATGCTGGTGACCGCCCAAGTCACAGAGGAAGAAGTAGAGAGTCTAAAGCTGGGCAGTGCGGTAATTGGTAGCACGCGAGTGGGTCGCGAGATTGAAGGCACGCTGTCTTTTGTGGGCAAGCAGAGCGATCCAGTGACGCGAACCTATGCTGTTGAAATTACGGTAGACAATAGCGACTACCAACTACGCTCTGGTTTAACTGTGTCGTTGCGGGTATTACTTGAAGAAGTGGCTGTCCATCGTGTACCGCCGTCACTCCTGACGTTAAACGACAACGGTGAGATGGGTGTTCGACTGGTAGATGAGGGTGATCGCGTCATTTTCCGAACGGTCAGTATCATTGAGGATGGTCCAGATGGCGTATGGATTGCCGGACTACCGCTGCAGATTAGGCTCATTACGGTTGGGCAGGAGTATGTCAGTGTTGGTGCTCGCGTAGAGCCGGTATTGGCTGACGATAAGATCAGCCAAGTCGTCATACGATGAGCGTAATCGAAACCGTCATTGGGCGCACGCGAACGACGCTGTCGCTGCTGGTGGTTATGGTACTGGTGGGGTTGGGTACACGTGCCGCCTTGCCTATTGCAAACGATCCCCACGTCGATCTCCCCTTATTTTATATCGGAGTGAATCACGAGGGTATTTCGCCTGGCGATGCCGAAAGATTGCTGGTGCAACCGATGGAGATCGAACTCAGAAAGCTTGAGGGCATCGTCGAGCTGCGCTCGACCGCGTCTGAGGGGATGGCGAGTTTTTTTATTGAGTTTGATGTATCGCAAGACCTGGATAAGGCACTGAACGACGTGAGAGAGGCCGTTGATGCGGCAAGAACTGAGATTCCCTCGACGGCTGAGGAGCCCTTTGTTGAGGAAATGACCGCAGCTGATTTTCCCATGTTGCAAGTCAACTTGGTCGGTGCGGCTGCAAGCGAGCGCGAGTTGTATCAAGCGGCGCTGAAGCTCAGACAAGAGATCGAGACCATCCCATCGGTACTCAGTGCGGATCTTCAAGGGCATCGCGATGAGGTGCTCGAGGTCATTATCGATCCTGACGCACTCAATACGTATCGTGTTTCAGTTGAAGAATTACTGGTGATTCTTCAGCGCAATAACCGGTTGATTCCAGCGGGCACGATGGAGCTGGATAGCGGCCGATTCGCGGTTAAGGTGCCGGCAGTCGTCGAGCGGGCTGAGGAAGTGCTCGAGTTGCCGATTCGCAGCTCGAGTGAAGGCGTGGTGACGTTGCGAGATGTCGCACGAGTAGACCGTACGTTTAAAGATCGCACCAGTTACGCTCGCTACAACGGGCAAGAAACTATTTCTATTGGTGTTACCAAGCGCACAGATGCCAATGTCATCGATGCAGTGGAATCTGTTCTGGCAGTTGTCGCGCAATCGTCTGCCAGTCTCCCTCCCGGTATTGAGGTGATTCCATCGCAGAATCAGGCAGAGTTTGCGGCTGTTCAGGTCCGCGAGCTGGAGGGGAATATTCTCACGGCATTAGCACTGGTGATGATTATCGTCGTGGCCTCGATGGGCTTTCGCAGTGGTCTGGTCGTGGGGCTCGGTATCCCCTTTTCGCTGCTGTTCTCGGTCACCATTATTTACCTCTTGGGGTATACCTTTAATTTCATGGTCATGTTCGGCATGCTGTTAGCGCTGGGCATGCTCATCGACGGCGGCATCGTGGTCACTGAATATGCGAACCGCATGATGAGCGAGGGCATGGACCACAAACGCGCCTATGCGGATGCGGTGCAGCGAATGTTTTGGCCAGTGACTGCGTCGACCGCAACGACACTTGCTGCCTTTTTGCCAATGCTATTTTGGCCCGGTGTCTCAGGCCAGTTTATGGGGTACTTGCCAGTGACGGTGTTCACCGTGCTGATAGGCTCTTTGCTTTATGCCCTGTTATTCGGTCCGGTACTGGGAACCCTGTTTGGTAAACCTTCCATGCACAATGCTGACCTACTGCGAGCGCAGCGAGTGTTAGAGGATGGTGATCCGACTCAACTGGATAGCCTGACAGGTCAATTCGCTCGCTTTATGGTCGGTGTTTGTCGTCGGCCTGTCCTGACGATGGGCATCATATTCAGTTTGTTGATCAGCGTTTTTTGGGCTTACGGAAAATATAATGTCGGCACCATCTTTTTCTCCGATGCAGACCCCCAATTTATTCAAGTGTCGGTGCTCGGTCGCGGTAATTTCGCTGCCAACGAGGTGAATGATCTGGTGCTAGAGGTCGAATCAGAGGTACTGCAAATCCCGGGCATTCGATTTGTGAACACTCAGAGCTTGCTACCGGGTGCCACTGGGGGCAACAGCGGCTTCATGGGGAGCAGCTCGGATCGTATCGGATCTATTTTCATCGAACTGGTCGCTGAATCACAGCGAGAGCTGGGTGGCAAAGCGATTATGAGCTTGATTCGTGAGCGCACTGACGGCCTTGCAGGTATCAAGGTCGAAGTACAGCCCTTAGAAAAGGGCCCGCCCGTTGGCAAGCCGATTCAAATCGAATTTTCGTCGCGTCAGCGAGCGCTGTTAGAGCCAGCGATGGCGCGTGTTCGGGATTACTTAGATACCTTACCCAACCTCGTCGACATTGACGATTCCTCTGCACTGCCCTCGATTGAGTGGCGCATCGAGGTGGATCGCCAACAGGCAGCGCTATACGGTGTCGATGTCTCCTCGGCAGGTTTGGCGGTGCAGTTGGTGACCAATGGCGTCAAGGTGGGTGAGTACCGCCCAGATGATGCCGAAGACTCAGTTGATATTCGAGTCCGCTACCCTCGAGCCGAGCGCGGTATTATCGCAATGGATGAGCTGCGTATCAGCACGGAGCAGGGGATGGTGCCTTTGAGCAACTTTGTGCAGATGCGCCCCGCCCCTGGCGTCGACTCGCTGAAAAGAATCGATGGCTTGCCCGTAGAGTTGATTAAGGCAAACGTCCGAGAGGGCGTGATGGCCGACGGTATTGTGAGAGAAATCGAGAGCTGGTTAGCGCAGCAATCGTTTGATCCGGCAATTGATATTCGGTTCAGAGGAGCCAATGAGGAACAAGCCGACTCGATGGCATTTGTGTCAGCAGCGTTTTCTTTGTCGCTCGCAATCATGTTTATTTTGCTGGTCACGCAGTTTAATAACTTTTATCAAAGCACGCTGATTCTGCTGGCAGTGGTTATGTCAACGGCAGGTGTATTGCTGGGCCTCTTGCTACTGAGCAATCCGTTCAGTGCCTTATTAACGGGTGTGGGCGTGGTGGCGTTGGCGGGTATTGTAGTCAACAACAACATTATTCTCATCGACACGTTTAATCACGTTCGTCGTCAATATCCCGAGTTAGATGTTCGCGACGTGATTGTCCGCGCTACCGCCCAGCGACTTCGGCCCGTCCTCCTCACCACTGTGACCACGGTATGCGGGTTGTTGCCATTGGCAGCGGGATTCTCAGTCGATTTGGCCGGCCGCTCTGTCACCATTGAGGGGGAAATGGCCATGTTTTGGGCACCGCTGTCACAGGCAATCGTATTCGGTCTGTCATTTGCGACGGTGCTCACGCTGATCGCGACACCCGCCTTGTTGGCGTTGCCCTCGGAGATTGGCGCTTTTGTGCTATCGGTTCGTCAACGTTTGGGTTTTCCGCCCACGCTCAGTGAATCACGGTAGCGACTCAAGTCGAAGTGAGCCCCGGCGGTTGACAGGTTTCTGTCGAGACTCAGCGCGAGTCGGGCTACACTCTCACTACAAAGCGGACGTCGAGCTCGGGACGTCACCTCACCTCGCCGGAATGGTTTTCCTACTGTAGACCCGTCTTTAGCGTCGGCGCGGAGTGGGTGATTTGCGCTGGCGCCAAGTTAGGGCCGGCTATAGGGTGTGTCCGGTAGCGACTATCTTGCCATGGGTGAGGTGCATCGACCCCGCTCGGTCTATATTGATGTGGAGTCGAGAGATGATCCGACAGGCTGCAGTGATGTGTGCTTTGCTGGCAGTAGGGTCTTGTGCCGGATGGCAAGGACCATCGGTATCACCAAACCATATCCCTGAGGTAAGCGCGACTGAGGCGGTGGCAGAACGTGGGCAGCGACTCGAGTTGGACTCGGCACTCGCTGCGACTCCGGGCGATCCAGCATCACACTATGCGATGGGATTCGCTCGCGTGCTCTGTTCGGCAGTTTTTGTATCGGGTTTAGAGGCCGATTTTGCGGCAAAAAATGTCGGCTTCTTTACCTCGCCTCCTGAGAAGCGTCACAATATTCGTGACACGGCTATCGACCAAGAGGCCATGACAGTCACGGTAACCACTGATACGGGCATCGTGCGAGTCGCCCGATACATCGGTGATCTGGGTTGCGTCCCACTGCCTATTGGTGAGTCGTCGCCTTATTTTGAACCACCGATTATTGAGACTGGGCTGGCCGATGCGGCCGCGACACCGTGGCCGATGGGAGGCAGCCCATCGCAGGCCCCGCCAGTAGAAGGCGTCGATTTGGCAAAATTGGATGCCGCTCTCGACGTATTTTTTACACAGGGCGCAATGTCTGCCGCAACCGTTGTGACTGTGCAGGGTCAGATCGTCTCAGAGCGATATGGGGCGGGCATACATCCCCATATGCCGCTAGAGAGTTGGTCCATGGGCAAAAGCCTGACTGCTACCTTATTGGGCGTGCTGATTCAGCAAGGAGAGTATGTACTGAACCAACCGGCGCCGATTCCCGAATGGCAAGCAGCGGGAGACCCTCGCCAAGCGATTCAGATCCAAGATATTTTGCGGATGTCGAGTGGCTTGCGTTGCCCCTCACCCTACGATCCAGAGGTTAATAGCAGTATCGATTACTTCGACCATCATTATTTGTATACCGGTACTGTGGATTCTTTTGCCTACGCTGCCAATCGACCTCAGCAATGGCCGCCCAATACCGTGGGCCGCTATCGCAACTGTGACCCGGTGCTCATCAATTACTTGATCCGTCTGGCAGTAGAGGGGCGGGGTGATGACTACCATCAGTTTCCGCAAACTGCGCTGTTCGATAAGATCGGCATCCGGAATCTGGTCTTTCAGACCGATCCATATGGCAATATCTTGTTGCAGGGTTCTGATTTGGGCACAGCTCGAGACTGGGCACGGCTCGGCAATTTATACCTGAACAAGGGGGTAGCCCATGGCGAGCGCGTGCTACCCGAGGGATTTTCAGACTTTGTCAGTTCGGTGGCGCCTGCGTGGCAAGCTGATGGTCTTCCGTTCCATGGTGGTTTCTTTTGGTTGGAGGGGGCTACTTACGACCGTGCACCGAGCGCTGTTTACAGCATGCTCGGCGCTGGTGGTCAGATGGCGGTGATGATGCCGTCAAAGGATTTGGTGGTGGTTCGACTGGGGCACTCAGCCGGTGAAACAATCTGGCAGTCAGTAAAAGAAGAAGGGATGAAACTCCTCTTACAGGCGGTGCCAGATAAACAGATGTAACAGGGACCCCCGTTGATCACTGACGCCACAACGGCTCTCGCCACGTTGTAATGATCGTATCCTGAGCGTCAGGCCTTAAACGGATAACTCTGTTACAGCACGATAGCCCATTGCCATAGCGGCAATCGCGTCGGCCTCTGATGCGGAGTCTGAGTTGGCAATCGTAATGCGACCATGGGGTTGTCTCCCTATCGCCACTGAGTTCCCTGGGCCCGCAACGGCATAACCGTGTGCCCAGCGGTTAACCGTGAGGCTCGCGACGTCACGATCAAAGTCGAAGGAGTTAGAAGACAGCATACCGCTGAGATGGCTACGTACTTCTTCCTCGTATGTTGCAAATGGCGTGCCCAGCATCTGGTAGCGCGCCTCGCGGTATTGCTCTGCTCGGGGTCTTCCAAGCACTTCACCATAGGGGCAGCTAATCATTTGGATGACGCAGGGATCGTTGGGCCCTTGGGTATAGCGATATCCCCCTAAGCTCACGGGAAAGTCCATGAAGACGGTTTGATGCATATTGCCCGGCGACATGGCGAGGCCAATACCGTGCTCTTTGAATGCCCGCCACTGGCGCAATCCCACCGTGGTGTAGATCAACGGACTTTTCATTTGTTGTCCGAGCGCCGCCGCTTGCTGCTCGGGTAGATCGGTCACAATGTGGGGGATCATCGCGTTGTAACAGGCCATCACAACATGGCCGGCCCTAATTTTGTACGCTTGATTACCCTGCATGTAGTGGATCACTACTTGGTCAGAATCGGTCGTCATATCGGCGTGGTGAACGTCCACCACGGTGCTGTTGAGTCTAATCCGCGTGGTGTTGGGTGAGCGGTCGAGCTGTTCGTAGTCAAAGGTCGCAGTGACTAAGGATTCTGCCGTCGTGCCCTCGGCAACAGCCGGCACGAGGTATTTCACCAGCGCGCGTGCCACTCCTGCATTACCATCGGGAAAATGATGGATATAAGGATGGTCTTCATCGTACGTCGCCACAGGTGCAAAACCCAGTGCACCGCAGGCTTTTGCCTCTTCGATGGTGAGTAGTTCTGTACTGGCATTTGACCAGTCGATACCCGAGTGCCTGGCCATCTGCAGTACCAGAGGATCATCTACACCGAGGGTTTGCGTAAGGTAGTCAAAATAGTTGTGAGTCTCGAGGTAATCAGCAAGATCTTCAGGTGCAACATTCAGTGCCTGCAACCCGCCCTTGAGGACTCGCAGTAACTGCGTTTTGCCACGCTCGCTCAGGGGAGTTTGAGCAACGGCTTGCTCATCAGAAATGGCTGCACCGGGGAGGCCCTCTATATAGTTGTAGTAATTGCAAAAGGGGTGGCGCACTAGGGTATTACGACCAAACGCTTGTTCGTTGAAAAACGTGGTGGCACCTAAGCCATGCCCGCCAAAAAAGCTGAGGTCAAAAGCGGTGTCGAAGCGCTTAAGATCAATGCCAATGCCCTCAAATAGGGTTTTGATTTCTGGTCCTGCATTGTGGGGCTCGACCAGGGTTTGCGAACCGCCATAAGTAATCAGTTGGCGGCCATCTACGTTGTGTTCATTGCGTTTGGCGTGGCCACCGAAGTCGTCGTGGTTATCCAGGATTAGAATTTTTTTGTCGGGTCCGTGCGCTTGTCGATAGAAAAAAGCGGCGGCAAGACCGCTCAGCCCGGCACCGACGATGACCAGATCATAGGATTCGGTTGTATCAATGACCGTGCCGGCGCTGAAATCACTCTGCCATGCGCGGGCATGCGCATACGTATTCGCGCCGGGGTGGTTACCCCTGAGGCCTGTTAGGGCAGGTGGGTACGTTGTGGGATCTGCAGTCAATGCAGTCGTCAGAGAAACGGGTAGGGCAGTTGCGCCAAGCGCTACTACCGATCCGTTGACAAAGTTGCGTCGCGTGATCTCTTTCATGAGGGCAGGATTTCCTGACGGGTTATGGGTTCAATCATAGCGCTATGGGCTGACTGCGGCGCAGGTCGCTCCACTTTACACTGTCTTATTATCGTGTGGGCAAACCATAAAAAAGGGGGCTTGCGCCCCCTTTTGGTTTTATTGCTAGTTTGTTTCTCAGAACGAGATCGCAAACTCCGCACCGATGGTTCTGGGTGGGTTGTACCAGCCGCGAGTAATCAGCGGGTGGATGGTCGCTTGCGCCAGTTCCTGCTTGTCAGTCAAGTTCTTACCATAGACCGACAGACGGTAGCGGTTGTCTCCCCACAAGTAACTGATCTGACCGCTGAGATCGGTAATGCTGTCCATGCTTCCGATAGGATCATTGTCTGGAGCATGCTCAACCGCGTCACGGTATCGGAACGAGAGCGAGCTTTGTAGCGAGCCCGGTCCAATATCAGCCGTGTAAGTGGTGCTCAGACCAAACGTGTTCTCTGGCACATTTCGTGGCACCAGCCCCGAGTTATCAGTGATGATTTTATCGCCATTGAGGTCCGCGAAGTACTCGTCGTATTCGGCATCGATGTAGCCGTAGCTACCACGCAGATACCACTGTTCGGTGATTTTAAAACTCATTTCGAGTTCGACACCAAATATCTCTTGTGTCGATGCGTTACGAACGACCGTCGCGACGTTGGTGAGGTCGACAGGAATCAGGATCGATTCTTGCTTATCCTCATAGTCACTAAAGAAAACGGTCGGGTTGAAGGTGAGTCTGCCATCAAGCATTGTCTTCTTCATACCCAACTCGTAGTTCGTGACGAACTCGGGCTCAAAAGTGGGCGAGATGTTAAAGTCGGCTTGTCGTCCGAAGAACCCCCCGCTCTTAAAGCCTTCAGCGTATGACGCCCATATCATGGTGTCATCGTTAACGTGCCACTTAAGCGAAGCACTTGGCGTAAACTCTGACCATTCGTCAGCATAGGGCTGTGGGTCAACCAGCGCTGGGCGAGGATCTGTGCCCGGCAGGTATACGACGCCAGCATTACCGCCAATGAGCGCTTTTTCTTCTTTGGTGTAACGTCCACCGACAGTTAACGTCCAAGCATCGTTGAAGTCGTAGTCCATGGAGAAGAACGCTGCAATCGACTCGGTTTCTTGCGACTGACCGTTACTGCTTGCGTGATCAAAGGTGGGCGCAAGGCCTAGCGTGGTGAACAAATCGTAGACGTCCCATACTTGCTCGTAGTCAACATCGAAAGAGTACAAGCCGGCGATGAATTGGAAAGGGCCGTCTGAGGTACTGCTCAAACGCAACTCATGCGATGTCTGCTCCCACTCGTTGAAGAAGTTCATGCGAAGCATTGGGGCAGATGAGCCGTCAAAGTCCTGCATGTTCTGCTCGTCCTGATCTCGGAAGCCGCCGATGTAGGTCAGCAACAGACCGTCATTCAGCTGCCAGTTGGCAGTCAGGATATTGGTGTCGTACTCGTTATCACTGAAGTTGGTGCCATCCGATGAGTTTTGTGTCTCATTATCCGTGCTATTGCTGAAGCACTGGTTGTAAATCACACAAGTCAGATCGGTTGCATCGTTAGTATTAACGTAGCCACCCTGATCGCTCTGATCCTTCATTTTCTCGTAGTGCCACTTGAGATCAAAGTTATCGCTGGGCTGCCACTTCATGGCAAAACCGTAGGTGACAATGTCGTCGCCGCCAACGTCTTGATTCAGCGTCGTGTTGTACATCCAGCCGTCGCTCTTGATCTGAGCACCAAACAGCTTGACGCCGAGTTTGTCTTCGATGAGCGGCACGTTCACAACGCCTTTGACGTCTTCACGACCATGCTCATCAACCGCAACGCTCACGTCGCCGCCCCACTCCATAGTAACCGCACCACGGGTGATATTGATCAAGCCCCCGGTAGTGTTCTTACCAAACAGGGTGCCCTGTGGTCCGCGCAGTATTTCGATACGCTCAATGTCGAAGTTCTGCATCAGTACGCCGCTGGCGGTGCCTAGAAACAGGCCATCCATAATGACGCCAATGGGCGGATCCAAACTCTTGTCGTAGTCAGTGGTGCCGACGCCTCGAATGTTAATAAACGCAGCGCTACCGGCGCCTGGATAGCGTCGGATATAAGTGCTGGGGCTGAAGGTCTGGAGATCTTCGAGTCGACGCACCTGCGCTTGCCCCAATTCTCTGGTAATCGCCGCAACCGATACGGCAACGTCCTGAATAGACTCATCGCGTCGTGTTGCTGAAACGATGACCTCTTCAAGTGCCAGCTCGTTTTGAGCGATGGTTGGCAGGCTGTTGAAACCCGCCGCAATGGCGGCCGAGCAGGCGACGGTTAACAGTCGCTTGGGAGTTCTGCTTAAACGCGTGTGATGCTGTTTTATCATTGTGACTACCCCTCTCATGGTGAACTACTTCTTCGGTTAATTGTTATGTTTACTTTTTAGTACGTTATTACTTCGAGTTTTTACAATTCGATTTTTAGACTGCTTTTAACATTCCCTTATGTTTTTTTTACATTATCGCAGCCATTGTTCGGTATTTCAGCCATTAAGCCTTCAAGCCATTGCTTTCTATCGGCCACACAAAATGGCATGAGATCGCTACAATGTTTTACGAGCGCAAAATTTTCAAGTGTTGTTAGTGATATTAGGCCTTTTTGCCACAAAAGCGTGACACCCCATTGGCTGGCAGTGAGTAGCTGAGCAATCTGTCTGCAATCCGCCTCGGGGATCAGGTCACCCTCTCTCTTAGCGGACTGCAGTGCCGCGTAAAACGATTTTTCTGTGTGTCCGATGCGATCGTGTTCCGCTTCTTCCTCAGCACTAATGCCCAAGACCACTGACATAGTCGAGTTCATGAATTCCGGGGACTGTTTGAAGATCGCCATGGAGCTCCGCGTGAGTTCTATAATGCGTTGGATGCCGCCGCCCGCGTTAATTACGGGTGGGCTTGCTTCGGCATCGCCGCGCGTTCTCGCCGCTGCAGCCAGAAACAGTGTGGTTCTATTGTTAAACAGGTTGTAGAGCGTTTTGGTGCTGACGGCGCTTGACGTCGCAATTTGTCCCATGCTGATGTCAGCAGGCTGCTCCTGCTCGAGCAGTTTGAGTGTCTCATCCAAAATACGAGCCTTGCGTTCTTGTTGAACGGGAGATGCGTATTTGCCCCTGCTTGCTCTCATTTTTTGACGCGCTTTATTCTTGTGTCGTGAAAATTACACGACTCTGTAAATTTTGCAAGGGGTTTTTGCATTGGCGCGAAGGCCTGGCGAGGAAAGGCGGTGATTGGCTGACTGTCAGGTCATAGCAATCAAGGTAGTGTGAGCGCAACGCTGTCCTCACCGCCGACTTCAGCGGATCAATCCAGTATGCTTGCGCTTGCGCCGCACACGCCTCAAATTTAAGGTTGTAAACATTGTATTCTGGCGTTTGATATCCATTTCACGGTTGTAAAAGGAATCATGAGCATGTCCGAGCAAAAAACGAACTATGACGATGTGAAGCAATACCGTCTCGATCCTGAGCGCGAGCAGGAGCTGATCAAGTGTGCGGGAGAGTGCACGTTCTGCTGGGCCAACAAAGCGGGACACCCGCTTGGGGTGACCAGCGCTTATGTGCCAGTAGACGGCAAGATCTGGATGACGGCCACCCGTGAGCGGGTGCGCATTAAGGCAATTGCCCGAGATGGACGTTCGGCAGTGGTGATGTCGAGCAAGGGCACGCATATGGGGGGTGGCAAAACCGTCACCTATAAGGGGCATACGGTGATTCATGATGATCGTGAGACCAAGCTTTGGATGTACAACTTGCTGGCAATGGGTATGGCGCAAGTTCAGGATTCAGATAACGACTTCACCATGGGGTTAGATCCCGATTTGTTTGTGAAGTTTTTAGACACGCCAGAGCGAATTGTGCTCGAGTTTACGCCTGAAATGTCGATCCCTTTCGATGGCGATAAGATGGCGAAGGGCACCGCAAAGGCTTATGCCGAATTTGCAGCCAGATCTGCGACAGAATAATGCGGCGTCTTTGACAGGTGGCGCTCACGCATTAACTTAACCGCTTAATCCGCAGTAATCACCTGCACGTCCCGTCGGGGTCTTTGAAACAGAAGAAGCGGGCGTGGCTGGTTTCGGACATGATGACATTAACGGGCGCCGAAACGACCTCCACACCCTGTTCCACTAAATACGCATAATCGGCATCAATATCAGCACTTGCTAACGCCACTCGCGATAGGCCTGGCCGATGCAGGTTAGGGTAGGGTGGCGAGTCATCTCTTGGCGATTTCCATTCGAGCAGATCAATTACCATGCGTTGCTGGGCATTTTGTAGTTCCATCAAGGCACCCTCAACCTGATAGTTAGGCATGCCCACCGCATTGGCAATTTCTGTCGTATTGGTTTCGGGGACTGGCCAGTACACCTTGAATCCCAGCATCTCGTAAAACACTTTTGATTTTTGAAAATTACTGCAGTTGATATTGATGTGTACCATGCCGGTGATATGCATCAGTGAGTCCTCATCCAATAGACTAATTGATTGATTATATGACCGTGTCGCCATTATCGATCACCATCTCAGTACCGGTGACATGTTTCGATTCATCCGACATCAAATACACGATCATCTGCGCCACATCGTCTGGCTCACCGATACCCAGTGCCTTACGTGTCTTTTCTGGATCTTCTTCGGCGAGTAAGTCAGTGCCCATCAACGTTTTGAGCGCTGTGTGCACCATGGGTGTGCTAATAGATCCCGGGTGCACTGAATTACAGCGCACGCCGAGTCCCGCCTGTCGGCTATGAATAGCAATAGATTTGGTCATGGAGCGAATGCCGCCTTTCGCCGCGGAATAAGCGAGATACGGCCCCAGTCCAATCAGTGCTGCCGTGGAAGACATATTGACGATGGAGCCCCCGCCAGTTTGCTTCATGAGTTTAATCGCCGACTGACATCCCCAAAACGTGGCATCGAGATGGATGGACATCACACGTCGCCACATCTCTGTCGTGGTGTCTTCGATCGTCGCGAT
>JAOHHD010000007.1 GCA_028117185.1 Luminiphilus sp. | reverse complement strand
GCCGGATGCGAGGGTGATTTCACGGTTTTCGAGCAACTACTAGCTTTCAAACTGCAGGGGCTGGCGCCTGAGTCAACACCAGCCCCGGGGATCAATTAACTGTCCACGGCATAAACGACATTGCAGTTCCTCGTAAATCCATGCTCATACTGACGAATCTCGGCCATGTCGCTCAGACAAGTCACTCAAACATGGTCATAAACGTATCCATATCAAACTGACTGTCGTAGCGCACAGCACTATTCAGCGCGACATCGGCGGCAATTACTACTGCAGTCTTAATCTCTTCCTCAGTCGCACCCGCCGCACGGGTAAAAGCCGCATGTGCCGGAATGCAGTACCACACATTTCATCGCAACCGATGCTGAGATAGCCGCGAGATGAGCGTGCTTTAGCGGGATAGCGCCGTTAAACACATTTTTTTCAACCGCTTCTCAATATGCAGCGGCAGCCGCTTGTTGTGATTCGGGGTGAAACAACATAAAGGGATTAGCGGTTTTGATCTCTCGCACCGGATCTTCTGCAAAGGCCATCGCAGCGAAAAAAAACAAACCCGCTGCCAATACCAATCGCATCGTGAAACGCCTATTGATGATTAAATTCGAAGATGGCGCCGCCCAAAGGCAAGGCGCCAACCTAAGCCCAACCGCTATCGACCTGTGTAGTAGAGGGGCTCGCCTTGCATAGAGCCAATGAGGGTCGCGGCGCCAGCGGCGGCGGCCTGCAAAAAGCGAAATTCCTCGCTGGCTGCAACCTTATCGCCAAAAGCGGCCATATCAGCCCAGTTGTCAAAGGCCATGACGTAGTGCACTTTACCAGTGCCACCCACACCCTCGTTGTAAATGCTGACTTTGGCGCCCATCGCCGTATGCATTTCCTTAGCTCTGGAAAAAGAGGCGTAAACGGCAGCCGCTTTGCCAGCATTAGGCTGCCAAATATAAACGCGGTAAGGGCCGTCTTGAGCAAAATCTGCCGCTTTAGCTGAGGGATCCCAGTTTAAACCCTCAAGGGAGTGCATCAGGGTACCGGAGGGTGATGCAGCCGCCTGCTGCCAAAACGCCTGCCATTCTTCGTTAGCGTTGGCTTCCTTCGTTTTCGCCCATGCCTCTGCTGAATCCCAGCGTAGTATGTAATCGAAGGTCGGATAGCCGGATCCACCTACATCCAGTCGGTAGATACCCACCTGCGCACCGTATTTCTCGTGCATCTTTGCTGCAGTCATCATGCCCTGCACTAAACCTGCCGGCGATGAGGAGTTAGCTTGCCAGCGGAAAACCTCCAATCGCTCGGCAGAAACCATGCTAGTAAATCCTGCCAAACAACACACAACAATCCAACGCATTGCTTTACTCATATTGCCTCTCCTGTTTTGTGAGCGGGCCACATCGCGCGACCGCCTATTCTATGGAACGAGCAAATATGCCTTTTTCAAGTGGCAATGTCACGGCTACTGGCACCCAGAAACCGAGAGCCCTTGGAGGAAAGGGCTAGGAAAGTCACTGATGGACTGTCCACGCCATACCGCAGCAGGCTGCGGAACTAGAGTACTCGCGCCACCGGCACGCCACTCGTTACCAGGTAAGACTCTAGCGCCCGGTACAGTGACCGATAACGAAAAAAGGGCACCTTAGGGTAAAGGTGGTGAATGGCATGATAGTTTTGATACACCCATAGCCACGTCATGAGGGTATCCAGACTCGGGCGCGCTTGGTAAACCGTGGTGGTTTTCATCCGCGCTTGTTCGGAGTGGGGGTGATGAACTGACCAAGCAAACAAGGTAACCAGTACTGCGTTTCCTATCAGGTGACCCAGCAATAAGGTCATCACTGTCACGCCCAGATCAGCACAAAATAGCAGCAGCAGGCCCCGAGTGATCAGAATAGTCAGGTACTCGAGACGGACCGTATGTCGCTCGGACTCAGTAAAATGCTCGAACTTCAGGGCAAAAATCCACTCTTTGGGGATCCCTCGAAACCAAACAGCCATCAGCTGCCGAAAATTACTGGCAGAGAAGGCCAAATCGGGGTCGTCGGTAGGATGATTCGTAGCACGATGATGCTGCAAATGGCTACGACGATGCGCAACAAACGAGACCCCCAGCACATGAGCCGCCAAGTAACCTATCCACTCGTTAATCCATCGCCGCTCTAAGCTCATGCCTGTCACGGCGCCATGCACTGCCTCGTGAAGTGGCGTGTACAACACATAAGCGCAAAAACTGATCCCCGCCACGGTCCACAAAGAAAACGATGGATCGATTAGCAGATTGCTCAGGCAAGTGAGATACACCAGCCAGCACACAGCGCATAATAAAGCAGTGGGCCAGGAAAACCCGCCAATGTGTCCTATGACAACTTGCTGTGCTTCTTGCTCGTTGCGAATCATTTTGAAAAACACCAAATCAACTTTTGGTGCTCAGTATAACGACCTTTATGCCACTATCTGGAGTGCAATAAGCGACAGTCAGCAGTGCAATAAGTGACAATCTATTGTCATGTTTCAGCGACTGGGACGATTCCTTATTGATGACGAACGTCAGCAAGGGCGATCAGACAGTCTCAACTGGGACGACAAAGAAAGCATACGATAACTGGATAAAAGGCGGTTTAATTGCTTCAGCCCTCATTTTCCTGAGCGCAATCAGACCAAACCGATACGAAGAGGCCAGTGCTCACCCGGGGGGGACCACGGCAACATCCCATCGATACTTTGTCAGATTGCGCCAAAGCGCGATAAGTTAGCGTGTCGCCCGATAAGGAATATCTCCCAATGCCTTTACCCTGTAATTGTCGAATGGCCACCCTCGATGACCTCGACGCGCTGGTCATATTATTCGATCACTATCGGCAGTTTTACGAATGTCCTCCTGATCAGGGTGCCGCAAGAGCGTGGCTTGATACAAACCTGAGACTGGGTCGTTCGGTGATATTTGTGGCGGAGACGAATGCCGGGATACAGGGTTTTACACAGCTCTTCCCGGCGCTCTGCTCTGTAGATCTGGTCCACTATTTTGTGCTTTATGATCTGTACGTCTGTGATCATGCTCGACGCGGCGGCATCGGTCGGTCCTTGATGGAAGCCGCGCGCGAGTGGGCGACTGCTCAGGGCGCCGCAAGAATCGATCTTGAAACCGCACGCAGCAATACCGCGGGCCAGCAACTCTACCAGAGGCTTGGCTACCAGCTTGACGAGGTATTTTTAAAGTTCAGTCTTGACCTAACCGAGTAACAACCGGTTTTGCTTCACAACGTAATGACGCAGTTGCGACCCGAGTTTTTGGCAGCGTACAGTGCTTCATCCGCGCGCTTTAGCATTTGCTCAGTGCCCCGTCCTACATTACTGTGTACCACGCCAACACTGATGGTTGTCGACAGCACTTCTTGCGTACCGCGTTCCACCAAACTTCTTAATGACTCCGCAATGATTGCTGACTCATCGCGCGTCACACTCTCTGCAATCACCAGAAATTCCTCCCCGCCCCACCTTGCCACAGTATCCTGAGGCCTCATGCGGCTGCTCAAAACCTCAGCGACTCTTTGCAGAATGCGGTCACCCATGTCATGTCCATGGTGATCATTAATCAATTTGAAGTGATCGATATCGATCATCATGATCGCGTATCGACGATGCCCCGCCGCAAATACCTGCAGCCTGCGCTCTGCAACGCGACGATTCGCAATACCCGTTAAGGTATCGGTATTCGCCGCTTCATGAAGACGCTCAACACGCTCAGTGGTGCGCCGCAATTCAGCACGCTCACCAGCCCAAATACTCAGTAACCACGCGAATAAACTGTAAGTACAGGCCACCATAAGCCCCAATCGCCAATCATTGAGATACGCATCGGACAGCGCTTCACGGCGACTGCCAATAACAGCGATCACGCCCAATATAGTGCCCGTGGTCACGCCAATAGCAAGACTGTAATGCGCCCACAGCAGTGTCGTCACCGTCACCAATATGGGGATAACAAGTAGGCCCAGCAGAATCCCTATCATGGCATCAGCAGGGGGCGCTACGAACCAGGATAAGGACCACCGCAGGATTAACAGCGCCAAAATGGCCAACGCAACGCAGCGGTGCCAGAAAATATTCATCCTCGGCCACATCAATAAAAAAAACGATAAGGCCACAAACCACAGTGACGCTAGCGCATTCGACAGCGGCGAACCCAACCCGAGTAGGGCAGAGGCCAGTGTGGCACCGGCTAACGCCCAAGCAAATACAATCAGTATGCGCAACATACGTGAGGCAGATTGCTGGTCGAACTGCGCGAGACTCGCCGCGGCGGGCGCTGCTTTGTCAGGGTCGGCCGCTATTGCCAATTGCGCCCGGTCGGTGGACGTTTCGTTACGCTCCATGTCTGCGCCAGAAAAAGGTTAAGTCAGGTTTGCGGGTGATCTGGGTTAACCCGTAGGCACGTCATGAAACGGAATGCCCTTATCCAATCGGGGCTCCTGCGGTAAACCCAGTACCCGCTCGGCAATGATATTGGCCATGATCTCGTCGGTACCACCGGCAATCCGCATTCCCGGTGCCCCCATGTAGGCACGCTGAATAATGCCCGCTTTCACGGCTAGTGCTTCATCGGTAATAGCGCCGCTGGCCCCCAACAAATCTATTAGGAAGGAGGCCATTGCCTGCATCTTGGGTGCACCCACCAACTTACCGATCGAATTTTCAGGGCCGGGAAGGGCGCCTCGAGACAATGCGGTTAAAGAGCGATAGCCCGTGTATTTCAGCCCTGCTTCCTGAACATACCAATCGGCTATCCGCGTACGTACCGCGGCATTATCAATGGCGGGCTGCCCATCAAGGTCAACCTCTTGCGCGATAGCAATGGCTAAATCAACATCCATCTTGCCAATACCACCGCCGATCGCTGCGCGCTCGTTCATCAGCGTTGTTAAAGCAACCTGCCATCCCTGTCCCACTTCACCGAGGCGCTGTCGATCGGATACCCGAACATCAGTGAAGTACACCTCATTAAAGTCCGCATCCCCCGTCAGCTGTTTAATCGGTTTGATCTCAACACCGGGCGCTTTCATATCGATATAAAAGTAACTAAGCCCTTTGTGCTTGGGCAGCGTTGGGTCAGTGCGAACAACAATGACGCCGTAGTCGGCGTAATGCGCACCAGAGGTCCAAATTTTCTGGCCGTTGATTATCCAATCATCGCCGTCAGGCTCAGCACGCGTTCGCAGTGCCGCCAAATCGGAACCCCCGGCGGGTTCGGAAAATAACTGACACCACACCTCCTCACCGCTGGCCAGTGGCGGTAAATAACGCGCCTTATCGTCTGCGGTCGCCCAGGCCATGAGCGTCGGTGCAATCATGCCCTGCCCAATCAGAAAAAAATTGGTAGGCAGTTCATAGTGTGCCTCTTCTTGGCGCCAGATCACCTCCTCAATGGGAGAAGCGCCGCGGCCTCCGAATTCGGGAGCCCATCCAAGGCAAGCCCAGCCATCATCATATTTGCGCTTCTGCCAGCGCTTCGCCTGCTCTAAAGGCGTCAGTGCCCAAAATGCGTCATCGGTGGGCACATTATCGTTTAGCCATGTTACCGCTTCGTCACGAAAGCGGGCCTCTGCTGGGGTATCGTTGAAATCCATTCTCTCTACCTCACGCTGCAACAGCGGGTTTATGCGTCAAGCCAAAAACCAGCCTGTCTTGCCAGACCGCTTCGCTACCGATGACCAAACTTAACAATTTGGCCCGCCGGTAGTAAAAGTGACAGTCAAATTCCCAGGTAAAACCCATCCCACCATGCGTTTGTATATTCTCTTCTGCCGCAAAAGCGGCCGCTTGGATGCCCGCTACGCGAGCGGTCGCGGCGGCCAGGGGGAGATCTGAACTCTTCTCGGCCAACGCCCAAACACCATAGTAGGCATTGCTGCGCGCTAGCGTATTTTTCACGTACATTGCCGCCAATTTGTGCTTGATGGCCTGATACGAACCAATCGCCCTACCAAACGCAAATCGCTGAAGCGCATAGTCTCGCGCTTGTATCAGCGCCGATTCGGCGACACCTAGTTGCTCCCAAGCAAACATCACCGCGGCACCATCGATCAAGCGCTCCCATGCACTTGGTTCAATCGCACAGTGACCAAGTACCTCTGCCTGCGCATTGTCGAATGTCAGAGTGCTGTGGCCTCGACTGGTATCCAGCGTCATGACGCTTTGCTGCTGCACGCCTGCTTGACCCGTTGCAACAAGGCAAGCCTCCAAACCCGCTTCTGATCGCGCTAGCACAATGACTATATCGGCCACGCCGGCGTCGGGTACCGGAGATTTAACCCCGCTGACACTGTCGCCCTGCCGTCGCGTTGCTAGCTGTTCTAATGTCAACGCGCCAGGACGCTCCCACATCGCAACTGTGCCGACACACTCACCACTGGCAAGTTTTGGGAGCCACTCTGATTTCTGACCTTCAGAACCAAACGCCAAAATTGCCTCGCTGGCGAGATAAACAGAGCTACTAAAAGGAAGTGGTGCAACACAGCGGCCCATTTCCTCCGCGAGAATCGCCAATTCGTAATGACTGAGGCCTAATCCACCATAGGCCTCAGGAATTACCGTGGCAGTCCAGCCCATGTCCGCCACACGCTGCCACAGCGCCTGATCCCATTCGTTCTCGCTGTCTAAGACCGCCCTAACAGTATTGGTAGGACAGAACTCCGCAAGAAATGCCCGCGCTTGATCGCGTAGCAGATGTTGCTCTTCTGAAAACTCGAAATTCATTGCACCGGCGCCTGAAAAAAATGATGGCTTTAGGGTAGCAGAACTCTTACCGATCGCTTAGCCAGCTGACAATGAGTCGGATTGAGGCCCATTAGATTGCGTTGGCCATATCACGCCGCCAGCAGCAACTGTGGTGCCTGGTCGCGTAAACGTTGATAACGGATGGGGGACTGGAACCCTAGTTCGTCTCTGACAGCACTCAACGGCTGCGGTAACTTCTCTTCCCAATCAATTGCCGGCATCCATTGCGCCTGGCGCGCTATCGCTGCGCCCTCGCGGGTCAGCGTCCTGATATCGAACTGCGGCACTTGGCGCAGATATTGTAACGTCGCGATCCACACAATAAAGCGGATACCCCGATTCGGGTTTTGGGTCATCATGAAAGATAACAGGCTCACTTCACCCACCGGATCCCTGCCGTAACCGGTCATCACGTGCTGCAAATCATGGATATCCCGCAGACGATCAGCCAGCCAAACCTCGTCGTTGGAAAGTCCGAGATAAGCCTCGGAGCGAGAGACCGCGTCGCTGGATGAAATCAATCCATCAGCCGATAAATTTTCGCCGTGTACAAAATCATAATACGTTCTGCCTACGCTGCCTGCCGGTAGACTCAATAACCATGCACGATCATTCAGCTTGGTGACAATATCGGGTTTCTTTTGCAACAACTTGCGACCGGCCTCACTAGCGGAGAGGCGCTTGGTGGCCTTACTCAGACTATCGCCCTTCAGCGCTTCGATAATGTTGAACACCTGCGTCGTATCATCAGGGTCTGCCAGCAATCTGCGCATGGCACGCCAAGCGACAATGGGTTTCACTCGGCGGCGCATCAAGGCTGTCGTCCACTTTTTCATCACCACTCCTTGTGGTTGTCTGTCGCAATGGTGCTGGTTGTCGCACTGATGGCTGTCTGTCGCAACAGGCGCAACTCACCGGCAACATCGGGCGCAGAGGGCGCCCAACCGATATAGTGTGACTTCCAGTCACAGTCCACCGAGCGCTAAGCAGTGCAGCCGATGGGCCTCATCATGAATTAACCAAGACGCTCTAACAATCCAGTCTGCGATCTTTCCAATAAACACTGTCGCGATTCAATCAGGCCATTCGGCGTTTTTTAACATACCACGACTAACTCTTGGCCGGCCGACAGCCGCAGTTTTTGCGGTTTTTACGTTTGGTGCTGCGAGCAGCCACGGTGTAGAGTCTTAGCCGTATACGGCCCTTAAAGGCACAAAGGCAGGCATCAAGTGGCAATTGTAAAACTATTACAGGATATTGCTGATTCTGACGACGGTCCACAAATCTGTGCGCTGTTCGACTTTGATGGCACCATTATTTCAGGATATTCAGCCAGCGCTTTTCTCAAGGACCAGATTGTACGAGGAGAACTCTCTCCCGCAGACTTGGCGCAATTAACACAAGCAGCTACCCGTTTTGGTCTAGGGTCACTGGGGTTCTCTGCCTTTATGGCAGTCCATGCCCAATACCTAGCGGGTCGCCCTGAGGCAGACTATATTGCCAACAGCGAGCGCCTCTTTCGCAGAGCGATTGCTCGATTAATTTATCCCGAAGCGCGCCAACTGATCGAAGCGCACCGCGCTAAAGGCCACAGCATTGCCATTGTCAGCTCTGCCACCCCCTACCAAGTTCGCCCCGCAGCCAAAGATTTAAACATAGACAATGTCTACACCTCAGACCTTGAGGTCATCGATGGCCACTTCACTGGCAGGGTGGTCCAACCTACCTGTTTTGGCGATGGCAAGGTGCTGGCTGCCGAGACATTTACGGAGGCCAACCAGAGCTCGCTGGCCGAGTGTTTTTTTTACAGCGACAGTACCGATGACATCGAACTATTAGAAGCAGTCGGACATCCCGTCGTACTCAACGGGAGTCGCCAACTCCGTGTCATTGGGAGAGAGCAGGGCTGGGCAGCCGCTCATTTCACCAGTCGAGGTAGCGCTTCCGGCGGGCAGATTCTTCGTTCACTCGCCGCGACTGGCTCATTAGTGGGGAGTTTTTTATTAGGCCTCCCGCTCTACGCGCTCAGCGGTTCGCGCCGGGACTCAATTAATTTCTCCATCTCTCTCTTCGCCGAGACAGCGAGCGCCTTGATTGGCTTAGATCTCGATGTTCGCGGTAGAGAACACTTATGGAACCATCGGCCAGCCATCTTCATGTTTAACCACCAAAGTAATGCCGACATGTTAATCATGGCGAGCTTGGTCCGCCGGGATATTGTGGGCGTCGGCAAACGGGAACTCAAAAACATCCCCTTCATTGGTCCGCTGATGGGCGCGGCGGGGGTCGTTTTTATCGACCGCAGCGATCGAACCGCGGCTATTGAGACAATGAAACCATTAGTCCACGCCTTGCAGGAAGAACGGAAGAGTCTGGTGATTGCACCAGAGGGAACGCGCGCCCCCACGAGAAAATTAGGCGCTTTTAAAAAAGGCGGCTTCCATATGGCGATGCAGGCCGGGGTCCCCATCGTGCCGGTGGTGATTCACAACTCCCACGACATTTCGCCCAAGGGTGATCGCATCTTTCGTAGCGGTACGGTGCATGTCGATGTACTACCCCCGATTGACACTACAGACTGGACCGCCGAAACACTGCAGGCGCATGTAACAGACGTTCGCAATGTATTCCTGCGCGCGCTAGCACAACCCGAGTTGTCGGTTGAGGAAACTGTCGCGCTTCACGACCACACGCCTGAGGACTTAAAGCCGGAGGTGCGTGGTCAAACAGTGCGCCGACGCGCTAATCGCAAAACAAACGACAGCGACGATCATCCCAAGCAAACACTCCAAGCGCGCATCATCGAGAACAAGAAGCCATCCCGGGAGCAAACCAATGATGCCCCCGAGGCGACGAGACACTGAGTGTCACAGGCAACGCGGCTGCAAACGCAGCTTGAGCGAAGCCCTTGGCCCACCCCCCACGCGCCTATTATTTTTCTGCTTGATACGTCGCGTAGTTACGAGCAACAGTTACTCACACGATGGATCACCACAAACGAGGCAGCATCAGGATCGGCTATTATCTTATGCTTGGACCTCAGAAATGACCGTAAAGCGCTAAGCGTTCAGGCGCTAGCCGACGCATTACAAAATCATCGAGATGCCTATGTCGCCCCTCTGCGGATCTCGTGGTTGAGTCCGCAGAGAGAAACGCGAAGCGGTCCTCAGCTGACAGATTTAATTCGAGGCGGTGAGCGACGACCACCCAACTGGCTGGCTCGCTATGTCGCCCGCCACCATCCCGAACGCATCAATCTCACCTCAGGGGAACCGGGATCTGCTCAAGATCTTGGCGACCGCTTTCACCGGAAAACGGGCGTGCTTGCGGCACAGCAGCCCGAGGATTTTGCGGTTTTTGTGGCTCGCCAGGCAGCGGTGGTGCTCGACATCGCTGAACGTCAATTGATTGGTGGCCGATACAAAGTCCCGCGCTACGTGCGGCAGAGCCTCCGTCACAATCTGTCTTTCAAAGCAGGACTACTGACCATCGCGAATGAGTCAGAAAGACCCACCAAAGCTGTTCGTGCAGAGGCGAACCAGTACCTCAGAGAAATGATCTCTATTCCGACGCGATTTTGGCTCGACGTGTGGGCAAAGGTCTGTGGCATCTGTTTGGGGTTGGGCTATGACAGGACGCTCCAATATGACGCAAGGGATGTCGAACGAGTGCGGCAAATTGTTCGGCAGTACCCATCGGCACTACTTTGGACGCACAAAACCTACATCGACGGCTTCGTAGTACCCAAAATATTGTTCGATAATAATTTTCCCATGCCGCATTTTTTTGGCGGCGCCAACTTAAATGTGCCGATCCTTGGTTTCTTATTGCGGCGCGCAGGTGGCATTTTTATCCGTCGCAGTTTTCAAGACAATGACATCTACAAGCTCAGCCTCAAACAATATATTGGGTATTTAATGGAGAAGCGCTTTCCTATGACTTGGTCATTTGAAGGAACGCGGTCGCGCCTTGGCAAGCTCATGCCCCCAAAATACGGACTACTCAAATATGTGCTGGAAGGCGCTCATCATGCGGGATCTCAAGATATCCACATTATCCCTGTCTCCGTGTCTTACGATTTAATTCGCGACGCAGAAGAATATGCGCGAGAGCAATCTGGTACGCCAAAAGCACCTGAGTCAATTGGCTGGCTAATCCGTTATTTACGCAGCCTCGCTCGTCCGATGGGGCGTATCCACGTCGATTTTGGACAGCCAGTCTGCCTACCGATGGCGCCCGACCCGAGTGACCAACTCGCTATTTCAAAAATAGCGTTTCAGGTTGCGGTAGAGGCTAACCGCGTGACACCGGCTACCTTTCCGGCGGTCGTATCCACGTCACTACTTGGTGCGTTTCCTCGTGCGTTGACAGAGGCTGAAATTATTCGTGATGTCACCGTCATGACTCAGTGGGCAACTAGCAGAGGCGTTCGGTTATCACCCGACTTTAATTTAAATTTTGCCAGTGATATGCGGAACCTGCTGAGCAATATGATGAAAGAAGGGATCATTACTGCCTTTGATGGCGGTCCGGAAACGGTTTACGGCATTGCCGATGGACAAGCACCCATCGCCAGCTTTTACCGCAATACTATTGTTCATTTTTTCCTGAGTCGTTCCGTCGCAGAAGTCGCCCTACTCGCGGTCAGCGAAAATGCAAAAGACGAAAAAGCGCTCGACTGTTTTTGGCGTGAAGTACGAGCACTCCGCGACCTGTTCAAATTCGAATTTTTCTATCCTGATAGCCAAGCTTTCGAAGCTCAAATTAATGAGGAGCTCTGCCTAGAGGTACCAGACTGGCAGCGTCAACTTGGCGACAGCGGAGAAAACGGCAGGAAGATACTCAACATCATGGCACCCAAACTCGCCCACGTTGCACTAACGGTCTTTGCCGAGGCCTACAGTATTGGAGCCGATGTGTTAATGAGAGAAGCTGACAGCATCGACGGGGATGAAGAGGCTTTTATCGGCCTATGCATGAGCTTTGGCAAGCAGGCATACTTGCAGCGGCGCATCAGTAGCGAGGCTTCAATTGGAAAACTGTTATTTGCCAATTCGTGGAAAGCATTAATGAACCGCGGTGTAACCGATTCTGAGGAGAGCCTGGCGCGGTATGCGGACGATCTAAATCAATTAGTACGGCGTCTAGAGGTCATCAGAGCTTTGAGTATTGCCGAGCGAGGTGCTAGCACCTTGAGGGATGTTGCACGTGAAACCATCTAAAATCGCCGTGCTTGGCGGTGGTTCGTGGGGAACCACTACCGCCTCAGTGATCAGTCGCAACTGCCAGACCGTGCTATGGGCGCGCGACGCGACGATAGTCAATCAAGTCAATAGTGAGCATCGGAACTACAGATATTTAGAGGATGCGGCGCTACACCCCAAACTGACAGCGACCGATAATATCCAGTCGGCGGTTTCTGAAGCCGATGCGGTACTGATTGCGGTGCCCAGCAGCCACTTTCGCGAGGTTCTGGACAGCGCGCTCACGCAGTTACCCAAGCACATACCGGTCATCAGCCTCAGTAAAGGTTTAGAGAAAGGCAGCCGCATGCGCATGACTCAAATCATCGCAGAAATGGCGCCCACCAATATTCCCGGCGTATTGACCGGACCTAATCTCGCTCGAGAAATCGTCACAGGTCAAGCAGCAGCGAGTGTTCTGGCGCTCACACAACATGAGGCCGCTCTTCGATTGCAACCCGTGCTAAATGCTGGGCTATTTCGCGTGTATACCAACCGCGACGTGATCGGATGTGAGTTGGGCGGCGTGCTAAAAAATATCATCGCCATTGCAGTGGGGATGGGCGATGGGCTTGGCGCTGGCGATAATACACGGGCGGCACTGATCACACGTGGCTTGGCGGAAATGAGCAGACTCGGCAGTGCACTCGGCGGCAACGCCAATACATTTTCAGGCCTCGCCGGTATGGGCGATATGATCGCCACATGCACCAGCCCACACAGTAGAAACCGCCACGTAGGGATGGAGTTAGCGAGAGGGCGCCCAATCGACGAGATCATCAGCAGCATGCATATGGTGGCAGAGGGCGTCAAAAGCGCGCCGACCGTCATTGAATTAGCGCGCGAAAAGCGTATCAGCTTGCCTATTAGCGAGGACGTTTACCGCGTCATTATCGGCGAGTCCAACGCGCGCGGTGTCTATAAAGGCCTTTTGCGGGTGCTTGCAGGCGAGGAATCAGAGCCAGGGTAGTGCTGTGACACCGCTGGGTTAAGCTGTGAGAAATGCCATAGTCACCAAGGCGGGTTTTGGCTAGGCTTCCGGTTATCACAATGGCTCTGGGATCAAGACTCATGGAAAATGCCTGCCGATGTTTTCGTCATCAATGCCTATGGCTTGTCAGCTGTCTTGTGCTGCTGGTCAGTTGCAGCACGAGCCCAACAGGCCGCAATCAGTTTATCTTGATCTCCCCAGATGCCGCGATCATCGAATCGGAAACCGCGTACCTCAGTACCGTGCGTCAGCTTGATGATGAAGACAAGCTTGTCGACGATCCCTTGATCGTAGCGCGAGTGGCGCGCATCACCGGTCGCTTGGTATCTGTCGCGGTGTCTGAGTTTCCCGAAAGTGCAAAGTGGAAATGGAGCGTTGCGATTGTTGATGACCCCGATACCGTCAATGCGTGGTGCATGGCGGGCGGGCGCATGGCCGCTTATACCGGATTATTCGACAAGCTTGAGTTAACCGATGATGAATTTGCGCAAATAATGGGCCACGAAATATCGCACGCGCTGGCGAATCACACAGCCGAGCGCATGTCGCGCGCTATGGCGACGACGCTGGGAGTCGCCATCATTGGCGTTGCCTCAGACAATAGTGGTGCCGCGATGGCCGGTGCCGCAATGGCCGCCAACGTGGCGCTAACACTGCCTAATAGCCGGACAGCAGAAAGTGAAGCGGATATCATGGGTATGTCGTTAGCCACCAAGGCGGGTTTTGATCCCGAAGCGGCGGTAACACTGTGGCAAAAGATGGGAGACCTTGATGACAAGCGCCCAGCCGAATTTTTGAGTACGCACCCAGCCCCTGAGAATCGGCAAGCAGCACTCAATGCCATGATTCCAGAGATGCTCAACGTGAACCCCAATCGCAAGAAAGCGGCCATTCACCCTGTCACTATCGTGCAATAATGGGAGTCAGGATCGTACCGTATGTAAAAAGTGCAAATGATCCTCGTACTGATTCAGGATATCGACAATGATCTGTTCCTCTGACCAGCCCATTACGTCGTAATCCTGGCCCCCTTCTGCCAGATGCACCTCAGCGCGGGAGAAACTACCATCGACAATCGCATCAACTTGATCTTTGGCGACGATAGAAGCGTCTGGTAACGAGTGGCTACGCTCCTGCACAGAATAGACAAAATCCACCTCATTCCCATGATAGACCTCGAGTCGCGCGCCTTGGTCTGCTTCATTGATCACGACCGCATCTACGCCATGACCCGCTAACTCGGCGATAAAGGCCTGCATTGCGGGCACTACGGTATTCTTTTGAAAAGCTCGGACCGCAGAGTCAGCGGGGTATTCGAACAGATTGTTCAAGCGCTCGCGCCAGTGCTGCGCCTGTGCTGGCGGCGGTGCCGGTGTCGACACTGCCTGGCGCTTGGCACCATCGACTCTAATCGACTTGGCGAAGCCCCAAAAAGCACCCAGCAATGCGATCGCAAAGGGCAATGCACTCGCGATGGTGGCGGCCTGCAGGCCCCCACCAAGCAAGAGCACCGACGCCGTGATGGCAATCACTAACGTCCAAATTGATCGCTGCAGTGCGGGCGTGTCGTCCCGGCCTCGCGCGCTGAGCATATTGAGTACCATCGCGCCGCTGTCGGCCGAGGTGACAAAGAAAATGACGATCATGCCCAGGCAAATCATGCTCAGCAGCTCGGTCGCAGGCAAAAACTCGAGGAACCGGAATAAGCCAACCGCAGGGTTGTCTAAAATCGCATCGCCGAGTTCCGTCACACCCTGATTTAAAATCAGATCAATAGCGCTGCCGCCCAGCACGCCTAACCACAAGCAAACGAACAATGTGGGCACAACGGTCACGCCAATCAGAAACTCGCGAATGGTTCGCCCTCTGGAGATGCGCGCAACAAAAATGCCGACGAAGGGTGTCCAGCTAATCCACCACCCCCAGTAAAAAATTGTCCAATCCCCCAACCAGTTAGTGGGCGCATAGACATAAAGATCAAAAGTTCTTGGCACCACGCTGGCGATATACCCGCCAAAATTTTGCAGCGTGCCTGATAATAATAGTGCCGTCGGTCCTGCGAATAGGATCAACAGCAACAACGAGACGGCCAACACAGTATTAATCTCAGATAGCCGCTTGATGCCTGAATCCAGCCCCATAATCACTGACACCGTCGCCACTGCCATCGTGGCAAAAATCAGTAGTACTTGGATCCACGCGTCTATCGCCACACCGAAGAGGTAATTAAGCCCCGTGTTGATCTGTAACACGCCTAAACCCAGGCTCACCGAGATCCCGCAGGTGGTACAAATCACGGCAAAGACATCAACCGAGGCGCCCAGCGGACCATAAATCCGATCACCAATCAGAGGGTAAAAGGCAGAGCGGAGTGTTAAGGGCAGGTTATGGCGGTAAGCAAAGTACGCCAATACCATGGCGACCGCGGCATACGTGGCCCAAGCATTAAAACCCCAGTGCAAATAAGTCAGTTGAATGCCCCCCGCGGCGGCGGCTTCAGTGCCTCCCTCACCAACCGGGGGCGATAAAAAGTGCAATACCGGCTCAGCAACGCCGTAAAACAACAATCCGACGCCCACACCGGCGGCAAATAACATGGAAAACCAGGATAAAAATCCATAATCGGGTTCGGCATGATCCGGGCCCAGCTTAATATCGCCATAGCGAGAAACCGAAAGCACCAGCACCATTACGGCAATGAGGGCAATCACCAGCACATAAAACCAGCTTGCCGCCTTTACGATAGCGGCCTGCAAATTCGCAAAAACCGCGACACCATCTCCAGGCATCGTCACCACGGCCAGCACGCCAAGGGCTAACAGCACCAGCGCGGGGTAGAAGACAGCAGGATCAATCGAAAATTCGGAGGAAGCTAAACGCGTCATAAGTCAATTTCTAGAGGATTTAGCCGCAGTGTAACCGATGATGGGTTATCCGCGGCGGGGTCGCATCAAGAGCGAACGCACCCAAACCCCGTCGTATGGCTGTCCGGCGGGCCTCACATAGGGCCGCTCAGCCCATTGCCACTGAGCCATTTGCGGAGGCAATTTACCCGTCTCGGGCGACCTCAAGCGCCCTAAAAACGCTTGTTCTAAACAAGCATATCGGTTTGCAGGCCGCGAGAATACAAGGTAGGCTTTTAAATGACTATAAAAAGCAACATCACAATAAAAAGCAACATCACAATCATTCTGTCACTCTAGAAAGGGAATCCGTATGTCTCATCCCCATCGTTTTCAACGCACACCACTCGCCGCTGCGCTTGGTTTTGCGCTCCTACCATTAGTTTCTAGCCCCGTTCACGCGCAACTTGAAGAAGTTGTCGTAACGGCAACAAAGCAGGCTGAGAGCCTGCAAGACGTGCCAATCTCTGTGAATGCCCTGTCGGGTGATTCGATGCGTGAGCAAGGCATCATGACGTTCGACGAATATGTCAACTTTCTACCCAACGTAGTCGATGCGGGTAACGCGCCCGGTATGCGCGAAATCTACATCCGCGGATCTGCCACAGAGCAGGGATCGGTCACCGTCTCCTCTGCGCAAGGTTCCGCACCGGGTGTGGCACTGTATCTCGACGAGACACCGATTTCTTTTGGTGGACGAAACTTGGACGTGTACGCGGCCGATTTGGAGCGCATTGAAGTACTGGCAGGCCCACAGGGCACTCTATTTGGCGCCAGCTCGCAGGCGGGCAACATGCGCATGATCACTAACAAGCCAGTCATTGGCGAAATGCAAGGTCGAGTGGATGTCGGCATGTCATCGACTCATGGCGGCGATACCAGCAGCAATGTAGAGGGCATGATCAACATGCCTATCGGTGATAGCTTGGCCATTCGCGCGGTAGGCTACAACAACCGCCAGGGCGGCTGGATCGACAATACCGCTTCCACCTTTACACCATCAGGCCCTGTCATCGATCGTAACTCTATCGGTTACGGCCCCTACTTCAGAAATTTCCCCGACACAGTCGTGAACAGCGTTAGCAACTCGGAGGAAGTGAAGGACGATTGGAACGAAGCCACCTATACCGGCTTCCGTGTGGGCGTTAAGTGGGACGTGTCTGATGACTGGAGTGCCCTTGTTCAGCACTCATCACAAAAGCTCGACGTAGAAGGATCATTTCTTATCGACCCCAGTCTGGGCGATGACAAGTCGGCTAAGTACCAACCAGAAAGTAACGTCGATGAGTTCGACTTGACCACCTTGACCATTGAAGGCCGTGTTGCCGGACTCGATATCGTCTATGCCGCTGGTTACTTAGACCGAGAAATCGATTCACTGATCGACTATACCCACTACAATAATGGTGGCGGCTACATCACTTACTATCTGTGTAGCGGTAACATTTATGCTGCCCCTGGCCCATCGAACCAGAACACTTGCTTCGATCCTCGGAAAGCTTACTCAGATACCACCACCAACGAGCGCACCACGCACGAGCTGAGAATCAGCACGGATCCTGATCGCCGCTGGCGCGTAATGGCTGGGGTGTACTTCAGCGATGTCGAAACCAAAACGCTGGGTGAATTCCAATACTATTCTACCGGTGACGCCTTCAGTGACTTTCAGGTTCAGTATTATGGCGCGGCCGCTCAGTCGCCGTATCAGCTGGCAAACGAGACGATCCCAGGTGTAGCAGGAACCAATCAAGTGGGGCCGACTGGGCCACTGACCACTTTCTATAACGATTACAGCCGAACCGAGGAGGAACTAGCCTTCTTCGGTCAGTTAGCGTTCGATATTACCGATAACCTCACAGCCACTATTGGCGCTCGGAAGTACGATCTCGAGACGCAACTACAAGGCGCATCCAACTTCTCGTTCGGGTGCCGCTATGGCGGAAACGGCGGCGGCGGCGCCGCAGACGGATTCTGCAATAGCCACCGCTTCAGTAACAGTCCAACAGACCGATTTACGGCACTAGGCGCCTATAACGCTGGCAGTCTTTCGGACGAGCAATTCCTGGGTCTTCTCAACTACCCGGGGGCAGCAGAGACTTACGGTGGAAGCGCGAAGGAAATGTTCCGAGGCGGCGGTAGCAATGCGGCAACACTGCAAGCGATTAAGGAAGGCCGACTTGATATTTCTAGTATCAATAGTAGCGGTGTCACCGAAGAAGACGACACGATCGTTCGATTCTCTCTGGATTGGAGAATTAACGATGACATCATGATTTACGGTGTGTATTCAGAAGGGTACCGGCCTGCGGCTCAGAACCGGAACGCCGGGCAATTAGCGAGCAACCAAACTGGTATCTATGAAGGCTATGTGGTGCCCGCAGTGGCGACTACTGATGAGCTGGAGAACATGGAGCTGGGGATTAAATCTGAGCTGTTTAACAACACGCTGCGACTCAATGCCAGTATCTATAGCACCGAGATCACTGATTTGCAGGTCGCTCGATTTGACCCATCCAACGTTGCGTTTTTGGTATTTCTAGAGAACGTTGGTGACGCTGAAACGCGCGGTTTGGACGTTGACTTTATGTGGGCGGTTACCGGTCGACTGACGCTATCGGGTGCAGCGAGCATTCTCGATACAGAGTTAACGGCCATTAACGAGCAGTTACAAGGCGTCAGTGTTCCTAAGGGATCTGAGTTGCCATTGGCACCCAGCTTCTCCGGCAATATCCGCGCGCGTTACGACTTTGACATCATGAACGGCAATGCCTGGGTGAATGCTGCATTGGTTTACCGTGGTGAGACCGTCACAGGTATCGTGGGCAGTGCCGAGTTTATGACCGATACACACAACCTCGCGTATGGCAACGACCCCGGTGTCAGCATTCAGAACGAGGGCGGCACTTTTGGTACGGTGGCCACGTCAAATGGCAACATTCCGTCCAACTCGCGCTACGTGAATGATGCGGCGACCACGCTGAATTTAGGTTTGGGCTACGCTAGGGACAACTGGACGGCAGAAGTCTTTGTCAACAACGTTACTTCGGAAGAAGGGTACGTTGTGCAGACTGCTGGTAAATTCACCCCTGAATCCAGCATGATGCGTCCACGCACTTTGGGCTTACGTTTCGGGTATTCTTTCTAAGAAAGCCTGCAGCAATAATCAAAGGGCGATCACCTGATCGCCCTTTTTTTTGGAATATAATTTGATGACTCACCCTCGCGCCCCATCTTCTGCACTCGAAACCATCCAAACGAAGCTCGCCAACGGTGCGCTGGATGAGGCGGGTGCGCTCATCGATGAGCTGTTGGTGGACTTTGCAAGTGATCCTAACCTCGCCTACTTGAGTGCACTGCGTTATCGACTAACGAGCAACGCCGCGAAAGCGCTACAAACGCTCTCGGATCTCACCGCGCGCTTTCCCGATATGGCCCGGGCGTATCAAGAAATCGCGGTCAATTGTCTCAGCATCAATTTACCTCAAAAAGCGTTGGAGGCAGCTGAAAAAGCGGTAGCGCTAGACGGATCATTGCTCGCGTGCTGGGAGTTACTTGCGCCGCTCCATCAACGTTTCGCCCCGGAAAAACAAGAGATCTCGGAACAGCAGATCGCCTTTCTCAAGTCATTACCGCAAGAACTAAGAACGGTGATGAGTTACTTATCGCAAAACCAGCTCAACGATGCGGAGCGCCTGTGTAAATACTTTTTACGAGACAACAAGACTCACGCAGAAGGCATGCGATTGTTGTCAGAGGTCCTGACACGCAAAAATATATTGGACGAAGCCCAATTTTTATTAGAGACACTGCATCAGTTAGAGCCCGACAATATTGCCGCCGCCATTCAGCTGTTTCATGTCATGATGCGGCGTCAACGCTTTCATAGTGCCTATGAATTAGCCGCAACGTTATGGCGTCAGCAACCGCAGGACGACGACCAAATAAAGAAGGCCTACGCGGCAGCCTGTTTTGCAGTTGGGCAAACAGCGGAAGCTGATCAGCTGTATCAGCAGCTGCGACAAACTCATCCCAGCGATCACCTCATTCCTATCAGCCAAGGTCATATCTATAATTCGAATGGAGACAAAGTCGCCGCTATCTCCGCATTTAAAGAGAGCGCTGGCATCAAGCCAGACCATGGCGACGCCTATTGGAGTTTGGCCAATACCAAGTCCTATCGGTTTGATGATTCACAGATAGCACAAATGAAGGCGTTGGAGCAGTCTGCCTCAATTGGTGGCGTTGATCGCATTCAAATTTGCTTTGCGTTGGGGAAAGCGCTGGAAGACAGCGAGCAATACGATGCGGCATTCGAGTACTATGCTCGAGGTAACGCCCTGAAATTGCCCACTACACACTTTAATCCAGCGCAATTGTCGAAGCGCATCACGGCACAAATTGACGTCTGCACCGAGGCATTATTTGAACGCCTCGGGCCCACCGGCACAGATTCTCCCGATCCTATCTTCATCGTTGGTCTACCCAGAGCCGGATCCACGCTGCTTGAGCAAATCTTGGCATCGCATTCGCAAGTCGATGGCACGATGGAACTCCATAATATTTTGGATCTTGCTAAACGACTGCGAGGTCGAGACGAGGCGGGCGCCACCGAACCTCGCTATCCCAAAATACTCGGGGAACTAGACACACAACTCTTCACGCAATTTGGCGAGCAGTTCATAGAGCAAACACGTGTCTATCGTGATGATGCCCCTTTCTTCATCGACAAGATGCCGAACAACTTTTTCCATATCGGTTTAATCAAGCTCATTCTCCCCAACGCCAAAATTATCGACGCGCGACGTCACCCCATGTCGTGCTGTTTCAGTGGCTACAAGCAACTCTGGGGCGAAGGGCAAGAGTTTTCATATGGCTTGACCGAGATCGGCAGCTATTACAAGCAATACACTCAACTGATGGCACACTGGGACACGGTACTGCCAGGCTTCGTTTTGCGGGTTCACCACGAGGACGTAGTGGATAATCTTGAAGATCAAGTCAAACGGATTCTGGATTTCTGCGAACTGCCTTTTGAAGACGCCTGCTTAGATTTTCACAAGACGGAACGCACGATCCGAACACCTAGCGCGGAGCAGGTCAGGCAACCCATCTACCGCTCCGGGCTAGACCAGTGGCGACACTTTGAGCATCATCTCAAGCCACTTAAAGCCGCGTTAGGCGATGAGATACTGTCGACTTATGGGATGACATAGGCCCCATGATTTTTTCCAACTCTCAGCGATTCGTATTCTTTGCCATTCCCAAAACTGGCACCCACGCTATACGAGAGGTGTTTCGACCCCATCTGGGTACCGAGGACTGGGAACAACAAATGCGCTACGGCCAACAATTGTCGCCGCTCTCCGAAATCGCTGCCATCAACCATGGGCATGTGGCGTATCGACAACTAGCGAGAGTGATCCCCGCAGAGACGCTAACGCAGTATTTTACTTTTGCCTTCGTGCGACATCCTTTCGATCGATTTGTCTCAGTGTGTGCCTTTTTAGCCCGCACCGACCCCAGCTACCAAGACGATCCCACTGCATGGATGAAGCGAGCACTCACACGTGTTCCTTTTCGTAAGCGGGTGCTGGTGTCCACCCAAAGCGCCTTGCTCACCTGTGAACACTCGGGCTCGATAAAGCTAGACTTTATCGGTCGCTATGAGTCGCTACAAAGCGATTGTGATCATATTTGCACTGTTTTATCGCTGCCCGCGGTGCCACTGTCACGGAAAAATAGCTCCGAGCACCGGCAACCTCATGAAGTCCTTGATGGAGAACTGCGAGAAACACTGACCGAGATGTACGCCGACGACTTTGAGGCGTTCAGCTACGACCCGTAGCAAACTCGGTGGCACGTCGTGGCTGCAGAGCGGCCCCTAAAATACGCTGCAAAATAATGGGGTTGATCCCGACGCCATTTGACTGTGTAACCAACACCCTTGGGTTTTCTTTCAGGGCTGACCGCGTCCGTTGCAAAAGACGCTGGTAACCCACGATGCCCTCAGGTGTCAGCCCGTACAGAGACCATTGCCTGCGCCAGTCGTGTACCAAATCGAACAATACGTCGTGATAATAATTGAGCATGTGCGGGTCATTGCCTGGATTGGCACGACAATCATCGAGCAGCTCAGCCACAATGGCAGACATTTCGCCCGGCGCCATAATCGGTGCAAAAGGAAACCGCTCGGTGATCAGCTCCGGCCTGAGATCAGGGTCGAAGGGTTTTGATTGAGGCCGCATCGGGGCTTCTGCTCGTTGCACCTGACGCACCGTTTGCCAAAATGCGGCGGATCCCGCGATATCAATCACCAGATGAATGCGCTGATCAGCGCTCCCGTTAATAACACGATGCCGCCGCCATGAGTCAAATAACCACGCCTCCCCGGCTGCCATATGGATCTCCTCTGCCCCGCAAAAAAACCGCACGGCGGGCTCGGTGATAATCGGCACATGGATGCGCACGCGGCTGTACCAGTGGTAGTTAAAATCGACGTGCTCTTGAACCACCGCGCCGGGTGCCAGCCTCATGAGGCGGCTGCGTGCCACCACTTCATTGAAGCTCGCGACGACCTGGAGCAAGTAGGGTGCGTCAAGTAGATGGGGAGTCGGCGCCATCTGGCCATCAAAACCATCTTTTAATTCGCCATTAATGGAAACCAGCGGTACCGCACTGTTGCCCTCAAGCCCAGACGGGTGAGGCAGCCAAGTCGACTCCGACAAGGCTTGCACCTCCTCATTAAGACGAGCAGCATCGAAGTCGTAGGGTAACCGTAAGAAAGGTCGATCTAACTCCAAATTACCCTCCTCAGTGCTGAGTTTTAACCCACTCTAATATGGATGAGAAATCTCGATCGCCATTACCTTCGGCCTGGTGAGCAGAGAAACTCGCCATTGCCTGCTTCCCCATTTGGTTATCTAATTCACAGCTCTTTGCGACCTCGCACGCCAAACCGAGATCCTTCACCATGAGGTCAACCATAAATCCCGGTCGGTATTGGTTGCTCGAGGGCACGCCTTCCATGACATCTGGCCATGGGTTGTAGACCTGCAACGACCAATTGTTACCGGAACTGGCTTTCATAATATTGGACAGCACTGCCGGATCTAGCCCATGTGCCTCACCCATCGACAGCGCCTCACAAGTGCCAATCATATGGATTGCCAGGAGCATATTGTTTGCCGCTTTTGCGACCTGCCCAGCACCCGCGGGGCCAGCGTGAAAAATCTTTTCGGCGCTCCCCATGCCAGCCAGTATCAGCCTTGCCCGTTCGAATGCAGGCGCACTGCCACCACACATAAAGGCAAGCGTCCCAGCCGTCGCCGCAGCCACACCACCAGAAACCGGTGTATCCATAAAGTCGATCCCTCGTGCGGCGGCAGCTTCACCGACTTCACGCGCGGTGGAGGCATCGATCGTGCTCGCGTCCAGTATCAACGTCTCAGTTCGCACCTGCGCCAGCAAACCAGTCTCGCCCAAAAAGGTACTCGCGACGTGTTTGCCTGCCGGTAACATACTGATAATCACATCGGCATCCGACACGGCATCCAGCGCTGATGTGGCGACTGAAGCGCCTTCAGCAGCGAGCGCAGCACATGCCTCTGCGACCAGGTCAAAGACAGTGAGTGTATGTCCTGCAGCAATCAGATTTTTGGCCATGGGACCACCCATATTGCCGAGCCCTAAAAATGCGATTTGCGCCATGATTTACTCCGGTAATCCCAGCGCTGGCATATCTGCGGGCGCGACAAAAAAAGTATCTACCACATCATCAGGCACTGACCGTAGGTCGGAGTAGGCCCAAACGGGGTTGCGGTCTTTGTCTACCAACAGTGCACGAACACCCTCGGCAAACTCTGGATGGCGCATGATATTGCAGCCCAAAATTAATTCTGACTCAAAGACCTCACGTAACCCGGCGTCTTGAGTCTGATTAAGCTGCTTAAAGATCCAGGTCGCCGCCAGCGGTGAACCCTGCAGCAAGCCATTTTGGGCTTTCGATAGCCAAGTATCGTCACCCTCCCACGCCGCCACTCGCTCATAAATCTCAATCAGGTCGCTACCCGACATCCACGCATTGATGGTTTCCAAATGCGGTTCTATCTGACCTTCAGGCAGCACTGCACTCGGCGTGAGGTCATTCAAGAGCGCTGTGACGAGCGCTTGGTTGCTCTCAGCACTCGCACTCCAGTGCTGTTCTGTCAGGCGACTCAACAACGCAGGCTTCTGCTCGTGGGACAGAAAGTGACTGCCCAAGCCGCAAAATAGTGCGTCTGCCGCGTTGATATGAGATGACGTGAGTGCCAGAAATCGACCAATGTGCCCCTTCATGCGATTGAGGAACCAACTGCCGCCCACATCGGGGAACAAAGCAATGGTGATCTCCGGCATACCGATGCGCGTGCGCTCACTCACAATGCGGTAACGACATCCGGCGAGAATACCCAGACCGCCGCCCATAACCACACCGTGACCCCAACAAATAAGGGGCTTCGCATAAGTATGCAGTAGATAATTCATGCGGTACTCGCGAGCAAAGAAGTGCTCGGCGTAATCACAAGGGCCGCCGGGGGTTTCCAAAGAGGAATGACGCAATGCTTGTACGTCCCCACCTGCGCAAAAAGCCTTCTCGCCGGCACCATCGATGACCACTGCGACCACATTGGCATCATCTGCCCAAGCCTCAAGACGATCAGTAATCACATCAACCATGTCTCGGGTCAACGAGTTCAGGGTTTTTTCGACGTTAAGCGTCAGCTGCCCGATCACCCGGTCTCCTGCCGGATGCTCGGTCACCAATACACTATCAGTCATTGATTTTTCCACTCAGGTTGGCGCTTTTCCAGAAAGGCATTGGTGCCTTCCTGCTGATCTTCGGTGGAGAACAATGCGACAAACTCATCGCGCTCAGCAGCCAGACCATCCGCGATCGCTATATTGCGCGCAGAATGAATCAACCGCTTACATGCCGCCACAGAGGACGGAGATTGATTACCCACCTTGGCTGCCAGTGCGGTAGCCGTTGCCAGTGACTCACCGGTAGGTACCACTTCTTCGACGAGTCCAAGCGTCAGCGCCTGTTGCGCGCCAATTCGCTCACCGCACAGAATGATTCGTTTAGCCCAACCCTCTCCGACCAACTGCGTCAGGCGCTGGGTGCCCCCTGCACAGGGCAAGAGCCCCACCCGTGCTTCCGGCAGTGCTAGCGCTGCCTGGTCTTCAGCGATACGGATGTCACAAGCAAGCGCAACTTCCAGTCCTCCACCCATGGCAAACCCGTTGATGGCCGCAATCGACACACCGCGGAAATCAGCCAGCGTCTCAAACGCTTCACCAAAAGCCTCACCCACCGCACGCGCGACGTCGGCATCACCCGAAGCAAATTGGTTGAGATCCGCACCGGCGGAGAAGAACTTCTCGCCGGCACCAGTCAGCACCAATGCATAGACGGTTGGGTCCGCATTCAGCGCCTCAATGACCTGCTTAAGCGCTGGCAAACTCTCACGATCCCAAGTGTTCGCCGCTGGATTATCGATGACTATCGTGGCGATGCTGCCTTCGATCGACACTTTGATTTTTTCTGATGGACTGATGCTCATTGAATTATCTCCAGTGCGCCGTCCATCAATAACTTTCGACCGACAATCACGCGCATAATTTCATTAGTACCTTCGAGTATTT
The DNA here is from genome assembly GCA_028117185.1 of Luminiphilus sp. The sequence continues at coordinate 34,490 of JAOHHD010000007.1, read as the reverse complement.
GATGCACCCTCGTATCGCGCACATAGCGCTCAAGCGGGTACTCCTTGATATAACCATAACCACCCAGCAACTGCAGGGCATCGTTACAAATAGCGAACCCTGCATCGGTGGCAAAACGTTTGGCCATGGCACAGTAAGTGGTTGCCTGAGGGTCTTTATTATCCAGTTTACTGGCTGCCAATCGAATCATTTGCCGGCTCGCCACCAGATCAGTCAGCATATCTGCCAGCTTGAATTGCGTATGTTGAAATTCGGCGACGGCCGTATCGAACTGCTTACGCTCTTTGACATACGCCGTCGCATCCGCAATAGCACGCTGCGCCGTGCCGACGGAACACGTTGCAATATTGATGCGCCCGCCGTCTAGTCCTTCCATGGCGATAGCAAACCCTTGACCCTCTTCGCCAAGACGATGGCTCATTGGTACACGAACATTATCAAAGGTGACCATTCGCGTGGGTTGCGCATTCCACCCCATCTTGTGTTCTTTTTTGCCGTATTGAACCCCTTCAGCATCCGCGGGAATCAATAAAGCCGTAATACCTTTGGGCCCCGCATCACCTGTTCGGGTCATGACAACGAGTACATCCGTTTCACCGGCACCAGAAATAAATACCTTGCTACCGTTCACCACATAATCATCGCCGTCTTGCTGCGCACTGGTACGCAGACTCCCCGCATCTGAACCCGCACCCGGCTCCGTAAGGCAGTAAGACGCCAGTTTTTCCCCCATTACCAGTGCGGGACACCAAGCTTCCACTGCAGACTCCTGACAGTACTTACCAATCATGGCAGTGGCCATATTGTGAATCGTCAAAAAAGCCGCGGTGGTGGTGCAGCCTTTTGCGAGCTCTTCGACGATGAGGCTGGCATCAAGTCGACCCATACCCAAACCGCCAGCAGACTCTGGGGTATACATCCCCATAAACCCCAGCTCACCGGCTGCACGCAAGGTCTCCTTGGGGAAGATGGATTCAGCATCCCATTGCGCTGCATGCGGCAAAAGCGCTTTATCTGAGAACGCTTTAGCACTGGCGATATAAGCCTGTTGCTCGTCGTTCAGTTCAAAATTCACTGCAGACTCTCCAATTATTGTCTCAATTCAACGAATGGGCCTGAGTGACCCCGCGGTTAAACCACACGGGCACTTACAAAGCGACCAAGGTGGATAGTATAAACCCTTCATTCGCAAACCCCACGCCGCGATAGCGCCTAAACCGCGAGCATGGCACGACACTAGTCCTACTTTTCCGCATCATCCCGGGTGGCGCACAACGGCGGTGCAGTTTACCCTATCGCTTGTCATTTTTTAGCTATCAAGGCAGGACCAACCATGTCTCAGGACAGCGATAACCCACAGGCTTTCATCGCCGCATTAGTGGCGCGCTCGCGCGCAGCGCAAAAACAGATCGAGCACTACTCTCAGGAGCAAGTTGATGCCTTAATTCGCGCCATGGTGTGGTCTGTAGCCAGACCGGGAGTAGCCGAGGACATTGCGCAGTTTGCTATCGACGAGACGCAGCTGGGGAATTACGACGGTAAGTTTCTCAAAATTCAGCGCAAAACACGCGCCACGCTGCTCGATATCATTGATGACAAGTCGGTTGGCGTGATTGAGGAGTATCCAGAACGCAATATCAGGGTACTGGCGAAACCGCTCGGTGTGATTGGCGCACTAGCGCCCTCAACCAATCCTGAAGCAACGCCAGTCATCAAGGGCATTCACGCAGTGAAAGGGCGTAATTCAATCATTGTCGCGCCGCACCCTAGAGCGAAGCTCACCAATAAAAAGATCTGTGACCTGATGCGTGCAGCAATCAAGAAGATGGGGGCGCCCGAAGATTTAGTCATTGGTATCGAAACACCCAGCCTCGAAACAACCAATGAGTTGATGCAACAGTGTGACCTCGTACTGGCAACAGGCGGTGGCGCAATGGTTAACGCCGCGTACTCCAGTGGCACACCTGCACTGGGTGTCGGCGTCGGCAACGCTGTAATTACCGTTGATGAAACAGCCGATCTGGATGCCGCAGCAGAAAAGATCCGGATCTCAAAAACCCTCGATCTCGCTGCTTCATGCTCGTCGGATAACTCAGTCATTTTACTCGACGGCATTTACGACACCATGCTGGATAAGCTGAAAGCAGAGGGTGGGTATGTTTGTAGTGCAGAGGAGAAAACAGCACTTCGTCATACCCTGTGGGACGATGAGTTGCACATCAATACGGCAATGGTAGCGCAGCCCCCAGAAAAGATTGCGCAAATGGCGGGCCTCACGATTCCAGACGGGGTTCAATTTTTTATCGTGTTGGAAGATGGCTACGGACCAGAACATCCATTTTCTGGAGAGAAGTTATCGGTGATCATGGCGCTGTATCGCGCCCGCGATATCGATCACGCGATTGAATTGACGCGTCATATTCAGGCCTATCAGGGACAGGGCCACTCATGCGGTATTTATTCGAATAACGATGCCAATATTATGAAAGTGGCTGAGAATACCTACACGTCTCGGGTAATGGTGAATCAGCCTCAGTCGGCGTCCAATAGCGGCAATGTGTGGAATGGCATGCGACAAACTTTCTCGCTCGGTTGCGGATCCTGGGGTGGCAATGGCACCAACAACAATATTTCTTGGCGTGATCTGATTAACGAGACCTGGGTATCTTTGCCGCTAGCAGAGCCCAAAGTAATCCCATCTGATGAAGAGCTTTTTGGCGACGTCATTGGCCAACTGGGTTAACCAACGCCAAAAGAGGCGATAGTTGGGACAAAGTGGTATGAGTGGCGAGAGTGACTTTGACATCATGGATCCGGCGGTGCAGCAGTGCCCCTATGATGGCTACAAAAAACTCCGCCGCGCCGCGCCGCTCTATAAATTGCCCTCGACGGGTTTCCATTTAGTCACTCAGTACGAGTTAGCGAGAGAGATCATCAGGGCGCCTGATGCGTTTCCCAGCAGCGTCAGCCCTATGGCGCTATCAGACGACGGCATTGCTCCCGAAATCGTTGCTATTTACGAGTCTCAAGGCTGGCTGCCTCTCGCCTCATGCTCAACGTCTGACCCCCCTTACCACAGCCGGGTGCGTGGCTTTCTAGAGAAGCTCTTTACGGCTGAGCGGGTTCGGGCAGCCACCCCAATGATCGACAAGATTGCTGAAACCTTACTCGATGAGCTCGAAGGGCAGACCGAGGTCGAATTTGTTCGTGCGTTTGCTCACCCGCTGCCGATGATGGTGATTGCCGATTTATTGGGTGTCCCGCAATCGGATATCGGCCAATTTAAAATCTGGTCTGATGCCATTGTCGAGCCATTCAGCATGATGGCCTCACGAGAACGCCGCATTGAATGTGCACAACTCGTCGTAGAGATGCAGTCGTATTTTGCCGATATGGTGGCGGAGCGGCAACGACGGCCCAGAGACGATCTCATCAGCGAAGCCATCGCTTATCGAGATACAAATGATGTCGCTTTCACGATGCAGGAGTTGATGACCATCATCACGATCGATCTATTGGCATCGGGCAACGAAACCACGACCGCCGCTATTGGCTCTGGTATGAAGTTATTAGTTGAAGATTCGTCGGCACTAGCTGAGATCGTCGCCCAACCGGCGTTAATCCCTCGGCTAGCAGAGGAAATTTTAAGGCTCGAGTCGCCCGCGCAGGGCATGTTTCGGCGATGTGCAAAGGACAGCGTGCTCCACGGTGTGTCCCTCAGCGAAGGCGATCTGCTTAATATTCGCTTTGGCGCAGCTAATCGGGATGAACAGCAGTTTGCTAACCCAGATCACATTGATCTTCATCGACCCAAACCGGGCGGCCACCTTGCCTTTGGTATGGGTCGACATGTCTGTGTGGGTGCGGCACTCGCTCGACAAGAAATCATCAGCGCCTTTCGTGCGCTGACACAGCGCTACGATCATTTTTGGCTCACCCCGGGTAGTGACGAACCGCGCTATCAACCGAGCCTGTTTGGCCGCAACTTACTCACGCTGCCGATTAGCTGGCGGCCGCATCAATAGAAAACCCTGTACCCCTAAAACAAATCGCCAGGAAAGTCGCCGGGAAAACGCTCGTCCACTAATCGTTCTGGCCAAAGAAACGAGAGCCGCATGCTCGAGATCCGCCACCCTTCGGAGGTTCTAACGTAGCGGTCCTCGTACAACCCGAGCCAGAGCAAGGGGTTTTCATTCGCCGACCGCGTGAGTTCAAAATCCAGTAACTGCCGACGGCCGACCGCCGTGTCAGCATCTTGCCATTCAATCCAGTGCTGAGTATTTGCGTGCATCGCGACAAAGGGATGGCCGCCCATCTCTCGATTATTCGTAGCATAATTTGCCAACACCGTATCAATACCTTCCCACGCACCATAAGGTCCAAATTCACACACAATGTCGGGCGTGAACACTTCTCTCAGTCGGTCAAGATAATGATGGTCAAGGTAGTGGGAATAACGCAGCGCCAAATTACGGATCGCATCTTCGTCTAATAGCTGTCGAAGTCGCTGGTACTCTTGCGTTGTGAAAGCATTGTCAGATTCTAGCTGATCCGCCATACCGTATTGCTCCGCAGTGCTGTCTTTTTATCGGGTGCTGCCAGTTATTAAGCGTCAAGCCGAAGAAAGTGACTTAGAATACTAATATAGCGGTCAGCAGAAGATATGAGAAATTACTATGAGCAGAATCAGTTTTGTACCCGTTGCAAATTGGCCAGAAGCCCTTAGATCTTTTAGCGGAGCCGACAGTGCTCGTGACATCGAACTCGGTATCACCCGAATGCTGGCGCACGCGCCTGCGGCCGCCATGGGACCCCTGCAGTTTGGTGCCGCACTGGTGAGTCATCGCACATTACCTGAACGCCTGATAGAACTGTTACGGCTGCGTATCGCTTTTCATAATCAGTGCCGCAGCTGCATGGCGATTCGTTATCAACGTGCTGCGGCTGATGTCAGTGAGGCAGATGTGTGTAGTTTAGAAACACCATCCGAAGCGGATCAGCTCGATGATCGAGAGCGACTGGCTATTGAATTGGGCGATCGATTCGCTTGTGATCACCTGTCTATTGATGATGCTTTCTTTGCTCAGCTGAAAAGCGAATTCACAGAAGCTGAGGTCATGGAGCTACTCATGCATTGTGCTCTCTATGTGGGCATGGGTAGACTCGCCGCCGTGCTGGATATGACCGAAGAGCTTCCCGCTGGATTCGCACAGCCTTATGGATCAGCGCATATTGTCAGTCCCTCCTCTGATGAGCCCGTAGTGGTTCGATAAGATTTTCCACTTCACAGTTCCTCGTAAAAGGCGCTAGTCATGCTCAACAGATTTGTTTCCATACAGTCCCTACACACTGCGGCATTAGCACTGCTTGCGTGCTGTTGCACGTCGTACGCCTTATCAGAGCCCTCAGCCGGCTGGGCGCTGCCGGGGGGCAGTCAGGGGGGCGGTCATTTTAGTACCGCAACCCAAATTACACCCGACAACGTCTCCGACCTCGAAATTGCTTGGGTGCATCGGTCAGGAGATTTTCGTCAGGGCGATAATTTTCTCGATGGCTTATCGGGAACGAAGCCTCTGCAATCTTCATGGCAAGCCACCCCGATCTTGATCGAAGATCAGTTGGTGATCTGCACCCCTTTTAATCGCATTATCGCTGTCGACGCATCCACCGGCGAAGAACGTTGGTCCTTTGCGCCAGACATTAACCTTGACGCTTTTGGCATGCCTCGCTGTCGCGGTGTGACTCAATGGCAAGATGACCGCGTTGCGGCTGGCGACATGTGCCACAACGTAGTCATAGCGCCGCTAATGGACGCTCGTATCGTCGGTTTAGATGCCCTTACGGGTGATCGCTGTACTTTTGGCGACAAGGAAACGCTCGATCTCAGTGTCGGTCTTGGCCCCTACCAGGAGGGCTTCTACATGCTCAACACACCCCCTGTGATCGTCAACAACACCTTGATCACCGGCGGGTCAATTGCTGACAACATCACTACAAAGGTGCCCAGCGGGGTGATTCGATCTTATGACCTTCTCAGCGGCGATTTATTATGGGCATGGGAGCCGTTAGGCGACCCTGCGCAGAGATCAGCTGGCACCACTGAGGAAAGCGAGAACAGCGCTGAATCGATACCTTCTTCGTCTCAGCAGGACACAGATGATCCGCCAGATTTAGCCTATCAGCGGGGTACGACTAATTCTTGGTCCTTTCTCTCTGTGGATCCTAACCTGGGGCTGGTTTACGTTCCCACTGGCAATACCTCACCCGATTATTATGGCGGGCAACGAGAGGGTCTCGATTTCTACTCTAGCTCTGTCGTGGCGCTGCGAATTGATACGGGTGAAGTCGCTTGGCATTTTCAAACCGTGCATCACGACATTTGGGATTTTGACGTACCCTCGCAACCGACTTTTTTCGATTGGGAGCGGGAGGGCGAGCCAGTATTAGGGCTGGCTCAAACCACTAAGCAGGGCTATGTATTTCTGCTCAATCGGGAAACCGGAGAGCCACTGTTTCCCGTCACGGAAACGGCGATGCCACAAGGTGCTGTTGCGGGAGACTTTACTGCGCCGACACAACCCGTTCCCAGTAAACCCAGATCATTATTTGAATTACCCGGCGATAACGATCTGCTCTGGGGTCTCACCCCGTGGGATAAAGGCGCTTGCGCGGATACACTTGAAAAAGTCCGATATGAGGGCCCTTTCACACCGCCTGCTACAGAGGGCGCCTTACACATGCCCAGTGCTTTTGGGGGACATAACTGGGGCGGACCGGCCATTGATTCGGTAAGAGGAAAATTGATCGTCAACACGCTGCATATGGGGACTATCTTGCAGTTGTTACCTCGCGAGGAATGCGGGCCCGAAGCGGGGCCAGACCCCGTTGCACCGGGGGCTTTTATCTTGGAACCGGGTGAGGGCACTCCCTATTGCAACCGGCGATGGCTCGGCTTCGTGTCACCCCTAGGCATACCCTGCACACCTCCGCCCTGGGGCACACTCGCCTCAATCGATCTCCAGACTGGCGAGGTCGATTGGCAAGTGCCCCTTGGCACCACTCGTGACATGGCGCCGTTCCCCTTCTGGTTCATCCAAGGATCACCCAACCTTGGCGGACCCGTGGCAACTGCCAGTGGGCTCACCTTTATTGGAGCAGCGGCAGATCACTTTTTACGCGCATTTGAGACTGAAACAGGCGTCGAATTGTGGAAAGGACGCCTGCCAACCTCAGGCCATGGATTGCCCATTACTTACCAGCTACAAGAAGATAGCGCCCAATATGTTGTGATCGCAGCGGGAGGTCACGCTGTTTTAGGCACGCCACCCGGAGACCACTTGATCGCTTTTAAACTGCCCGATAAAAAATAGGGGGCGCAACACGAGTGCAGATCGCACCCGCATCTCATAGGTCGACCTAATGGCTTACCTTCATGAACTTGAGTGGCTGGATACCGACAGCGTAACACCCTTTAAAATGCTGAATCTGTGTCAAACAGCAGGGCACCGCGCGTGATCAGTACCGATACCCGACCACCCGCTTTTAGGCTCACCGCCAGAGAAAACGGTTCAGTTTTTTATCATGAGCAGTGAGTTAATTGACGACGTAGGAACCGCAGCACAGGGCACCTAGGCTTTGGCCCTATCTTGGCAGCACATCGAGACGCGCACTGCGCTGTCGAGACCGAAATGCTTTTTCTAGGAAAGGGCGGTGACCTATTTCACCCCAGAGGGTGAAATAGATTATGTCTTCCATGCCGTGACGCTTAAAGCGGCACAAGCCGGTGACGGACAACTCGACATTACCCCTAGCGGTTGAAGCGCGCCCTACGACGACACTTGCTGCAGCCACTTGGCAATGACACCCAAAAAGGTGGCAGCTTGCGCACCATTTATCATGCGGTGGTCACTGCCCAATGTCAGCGTCATGATCGACTGAGCAACCACGGCGCCTTCACTATCAAAAGCCGGCACTCGGCGGATCGCGCCGACTGATAGCACCATCACTTGAGGGGGCGTCACCATCGCAGTGAACGCACTGACGCCATACATGCCCAGATTGCTGATTGTAATCGCAGCGGGAGCGGCATCCTCTGCTCGTATCTGGCCAGCCCGCGTGCGCCCAATCAGATCGCGAGTCTGAGCCACCAATTCGGCAAAAGGCGTGTCAACCGTTGTCTGCACTACCGGTGCGAACACAACGTGATTCTCAGTAGCGACGGCCAAGCCCACCGGTTGACCAGTTATCGAGGTGATGCGTTCGCCGTCAAAGGTTTTGTTGAGCTCGGGCTGACCTACCAGCGCATGCTGCACCGCCACAATGACAAGATCGTTGATCGTACCAGCCGCGTCTTGGGGATCCTCGGCAAGCGACGACATGGCAGCGCCCACATTTACATCGAGAGAAACATGGTAGAGGGGCACTGTGGATTGTGCGTGAGAGAGCTTTCGCGCCACAGTCGCCTGTTGCGCAGACAGCGGCTTACCCGCCGCCTGTGTCTCTGACGCTGCGCTAGAATCTGCAAGCGCGCGGTCGACATCTTCTTTCACAATCCGGCCACCTGGTCCGGTCCCGGTCACCTGTTGCGCACTGATGCCCGCGTTCTCGAGCTTGCGGCGCAATGCCGGCGATATTTTCGCAGCGGTGTCAGCAGACGCCGCCGAGGTCGTGGGGAGAGCTGCCGCTTCAGGCTCCCCAGCCCCCGTTTCGTCGGCCGCGGCACCTTGTGCAGCTACGAAGGCATCTACCACCGCCTCAGGTACCGACTCCGGTGCAATGACACCAATAAGCTGCCCTACCGGCAATTCGGCACCGATCTCCGCCAAGATCCGTACCAGCGTCCCGGAGGTGCGGGCCTCAAAGCTGTTGACGATTTTGTCCGTTTCGATATCGACAATGTCCTCACCCGCGGCGACGGCGTCGCCCACCTTCTTGTGCCAGGCTACGATCGTGCCGTGAGTCATCTCAATGCCCCACTTTGGTATCGTCACGGCGTCCAAGTGCTCACTCATTGTGTGACCCTTTAGCTAACGCAGGGGCGGGCGGTGCGAAAAAGACCATTAAGGCATTACCCGGCATGCGCGCACCAAACTGGTAACCCGAATTCACGAGCACGTGTCCTTCGTAAAGCACCGGTCCATCAGACTCAATGGAACCGCCAAGCGCCATATCGCCTGACACCGACTCAAAGTCACCAAAGGTATCGAATGACCAGATGATCTCTCCCGAGGCGCTATCGTAAATGTTGAGGTTACCGTCAAGGCTCCCTGCAAAAACCAAACCGTCTGTGCTGGTAATCGCTGCAGACATACCTTGATCACAGATTGGGACAGGTGACTTGCCCTCGCAGTCAACCGTGCTGGGCGTATACCACTTTCGATCGCCTGACGTCGGATCGAGGGCATGGATTCCCGGAGAGACCTCCCCCGTGAACCGCCCTGTGATGGTGGTGTCTGCGATGGGCACAAAGAGTGACTCTGTATCAGCGGACATACCCCAATGGACGCCGCCAAGAAAGCCACCTCGACCCACCTTGTTATGCCATAACACGGCACCGTTCTCATCAGGATCCAGCGCGTAAACGTCACCGCTCTTCTGTCCCACCAGTAAGTAATCGCGATCGCCGTCCGACCACAAAATGGTGGACGCGCCGATATCGAGATCAGGGCCATCTTCCTCAGGGCAGTTGGCCGCCTCTCCTATGAAGCAAGCCATATTCCAGGCATCCCCGCCCAAAAGCTGCTTCGCCCACTGCCGCTCACCGGTCTCCAAAGAAAATGCCAAGACTGCGTCGCTTGTATCGGCCGCAGGCGAGGTGTAACCCTCGCCAGTGCCGACGTAGAGGACGCCGCGGTCGGCATCAATCGTTGGGCTATTCCAGACCGGCGCGCCGGCAGGGCCTTTTCGAGGCACGCCAAAAGGATTCTTCTCATTCGTTTCTGCGGCAGGTTCGTCGATAACATGATTGCGCCACTGAAGTTCACCCGAAGCCGCATCGACGGCCACCACGCCCCCTTGAAACGTGCAGCAGGCGTATCCCGGATCAGCGGCGGTAGCCCATTCTGAGGACGAAATCGGCACGTAGAGATTATCTTCGTGCAATTTGGGGGAGCCTGTAATGGTGGCATCCGGGTGATCGCCAACAGGCGTACGCCAGATCAGCGAGCCATCCAGCGCGTCTACCGCATGAACGGTCGCACTGAAATCACCCATATACAGCACAGGATTCGGGCGTCCGGGTATATGGCCCAAAGACAAGCTGCTTCTGACCTCGGCACCAGCAGAGTACGTCCAGTGGGCACAACCCGTCTCGAGGTTAAGGGCATAAATGTCGCCCGACTGGGAGCCGACAAAGACCACGCCATCGTGAACCAGAGGCTGCGAGCGAGCGCGGAGCGCCCCGGGATACGCAAAGACCCATTTCAGGGCAAGCTGGCCCACATTATCGCGAGTAAGCCCAGCGGAATTGGCAGAGGCGTGACGCTGATTTCGGGCATCGCCGCCCCAACCTTTCATGGCTGATTTGTCATCCCGCGCCAGCGGCGCCATGGGTTGAGTGCAGGCCATTAAAGGCTTCGCCGGAGCCATCGCTTCTCCAGCAAGAAAACCGGCCAGCACTTCGCGCTCGCTAGCCGACAATGCCGATGCCTGAGATCGCATCACGCCCTCGTTCATAGCGGTCAAAACCGCCTCAGCGCCAAGAGTAGAAAAGGTGATCATGTGTGGCGCCCGCGGCACCTTGCCTTCGTGGCAGGCCGCACAGTGCTTTTGATAGAGCGCCATCGGGTCGATCGGCGCCTCAGTCGCAGCAAGACTCTGTTGCGCTAATAGGCCGGCCAACACAGACAGCCAAGTCCAACGACTCATTCGTTTGAATTGCATCATGCTCCCCCAGTTACATGAATCAATAGATCAATAATGCCCTATGTCAGTAGGCCAATGTCTCCTCCACCGCTGCAATAACTTTAGCAGCATTGGGCACGTATTCTATTTCCAGACAAGGTGTGGCCGGCACCGGTGTATGCGGTGCCGTGACCCGTTTGACCGGCGCATCCAGCGTATCGAATCCGCGCTCAACGGCAAGCCCTGCTATCTCTGAAGCCATACTACAGTAAGGGTTCGATTCATCGACCACCACTAGGCGCCCAGTTTTTGCGAGGCTCTCTAGTACCGCGCCTTCATCAAGCGGAGACAGCGTCCGCAAGTCGATGACTTCTGCACTAATGCCTCTCTCTTTTAGCTGAGCCGCCGCTTGCTCTGCAATCACGACCATGCGCGACATCGCAACAATCGTGATGTCAGATCCAGCCACCGCAGTGCGTGCCTGCCCAAAGGGAATCAGGTATTCCCCTTCAGGCACTTCACATTCGTCCATGTAGAGCCCTTTATGTTCACAGAAAATAACGGGATCATCGTCGCGAATTGCCGTGGTCAGCAACCCTTTTGCATCAGCCGCATTTGCCGGCGTCACCACTTTGATACCCGGAATCGCAGCGAGCAGAGGGTAAAGAATTTGCGAATGCTGTGGCCCGGTTCCTGTGCCGGCACCGATCATCGTTCTGATAACAACTGGCGTTCTCGCCTGGCCCCCAAACATGTAACGAAACTTCGCAATTTGGTTCAGTATCTGGTCGAGACAGACGCCCAGAAAATCGACAAACATAAGCTCTGCTACCGGACGCAAACCGGTCAGCGCCGCGCCGCCCGCGGCACCCACAATAGCTGACTCGGTAATCGGGGTGTCGATAACACGTCTTACCCCATATTTTTGCGTCAACCCCTCAGTGATTCCATAAACACCGCCCTGATCACTGGCAACGTCCTCACCCATGACAATGACCCGATCATCTCGAGCCATTTCCTCATGTAGGGTTTGATTGATGGCCTCACGTATAGACATCTTCATTAGCTGAGCCTCCCTGAATACTCGATGTACACGTCGGTAAAGAGTTTATCGGGCGTAGGGTCGGCTGCCGCTAGTGCGACCTCGAAACCACGATCTATCTCAGCCAAAATCCCGGCATCGATGGCCGACGTCATCTCGGCTGTCAGAGAAGCCGTGCGCTCGTCAGCTAGGAAGCGCACCAATGGATCGTTGTCAGCCCGCTCCTGCTTGAGCTCATCTTGATCACGATAGGCTTGCGGATCGCCCTCAAAATGCCCATAGAAGCGATTACAGACGGCTTCAATCGCGGTGGGGCCACCGCCTTCACGACCGCGAGTAATGGCGCGGTGACAGGCATCGTACATCGCATAAAAATCACTGCCGTCCACGACCTCCGCAGGCATGCCATAAGCGCCAGCGCGCTCTGCAATACGGCCATCCGGTTTGGGGTTACGCGTGAACTCGGCGTAGCGGTTGTTCTCGTACATAAAGATCATCGGAAGCTGCAGCACCACCGCCAAGTTCAATGACTCTGCAACGGTGCCTTGATCAGATGCGCCGTCGCCAATGAAGGCCATCGATACTGCACCATTACCCAATGTCTTGGCCGTCAGAGCCGCCCCCGCGGCAATCGGTGGACCACCGCCCACAATGGCATTAGCACCCAACATGCCTTTGGACATGTCGGCAATGTGCATCGACCCACCCTTACCATTGCACAAGCCATCTTCTTTACAGGCGAGCTCCAGTAGCATGGCCTCAATTTCACAGCCCTTGGCGATGCAGTGACCGTGGCCCCTATGCGTACTAGCAATGTAATCCTCATTGGTCATATCAAGACAGGCCGCGACGGCGATCGCCTCCTGATTACGATAGATATGGATGAAACCAGGCAACTTGCCCTGTTGGTATTCGGAGCGCATGCGCTCCTCGAATTCCCGGATGGTTTTCATCAGCCGGTAGGCGTCGGCCAGTTTCTCAGGTGATATGTCCATGATACCTCCGAGGTTTAAACACTAGGCAAAGAAAGGGCCCCAAAGGGGCCCTATTGATACTGCCATGAATTGATCAGAAGCTGTATCCAATCTGCACGCCATACTCACGCGGTGGTCCGAAACGAGAGAAGTTCCATAGCGTTGCGACCGGGTTGGCCGATACACGATAGCGTTCGTCGGTCAGGTTCTTTCCGTAAACCGACATCTCAAAGCCTTGAGTGCCGGTATAGGTGATATAACCGTTTACCAGAGTTCGCTCCTCGAGCTGCGTATTACCCTTTTGCTTGATCACAGGATTTGCAGCAGTGCCCCCTTGGAAATTGGCTGGGAAAGAACTGGTCTGGGCATCGTCCTGATAGTGCATATTCAGGTTGTAAGTGAGCATGGCGCCGCTGGACAGATCCTGAAAGTAGCTCACACCCAGACCATAGTTAAGCTCAGGTGAAAATGGCACCTCGAGGCCACTCAAATCAGGATTGAGTTGGCCGCCCGCACCAGAAATACCGAGGTCACCGGGGTTGATACCCGGACGATAGTCATCGTACTCATGATCAAGCCAACCTAGGTTACCGTCGATGCGCATGTTATCCGTGACCGCCCATTGCATCTCGATCTCGATACCTTGTGCAGTGGATTCCCCCACGTTGACCGCCTGAGTTTCCTGGAAGTCATTACCGGCCGCGTCCTTGATTGTCACAACGGTGTCACGCTGGAGACTCTCATAGGTCGTGTTGAAATAAGCGGCATTCAAACGCATCGTGCCGTCAAACAGATCAGCCTTGAGGCCAAATTCTATATTTTCATTCTCCTCTGCATCGTAAGCGGCACAGGAACTCGGTGAACCACAGGTCTCGGAGAAGCCGCCCGCCACGAAGCCCGTTGCGAAGCTGGCGTATGCCATCACATTGTCAGTGAACTTATAGTCCGCCACGACACGGAAAGTCGTCTTAGTCCAGGTCTCTGAGTTGTTTTGAACGTTACCAAACGCTGACGCGGGGAGTGGGTTGGTAAATGGCCCCTGAGCTTGATCTAACGTAATAAAATTACTGACTGGATTGGCAGCGGTACCTAAGTTTTGGCGGACGAAATTCTTATCGTCGTGGGTGTAACGAACGCCGCCGGTCAGGGTTAGACGATCCGTCACTTCAAACGAGCCATCGGCGTAAGCGGCCCAGGTGTCGCGCTCTTGCGTCGTGTACTGGATTTCAAAAGTATCGCGGTAAAACTCAGCACCTGCCAATGGCAGGAAGAACCCGAGACTCGCAAAGACATTAAACTCGAGGTCATCCGTATAAGCAGCGGCACCCGCAACAAAGTTGAACGGGCCCTCATACTGACTGGCCACCCTGAGCTCGAGCTGGGTTGTATCTCTGGTTGTATTTCTACTCGCGTCATACAGCGACGTATACGCTTCACCGGTGTAGGTGCTGGCCAAGATCTCGTCTTGATCGCGCATACCGGTAATAGCCTTCACCACGTAGTCACCTAGATCAAATTCCATATTCAGATAAATGCCATCGGCGTCAATCTGGTGACCACCATTCATATCGATTAACGAGTTCTGCGTATAGCTTTGTCCCGTAATAAACGGGTCGCTAATGCCCTGCGTCTGGTAACCCGGGAAACCAATCAATGGCCAAATATACCCTTCACCCTCCGGCGTATCGTTAGCCGTTGCCGGTGTCTCAGAGTCGTCATCGACGTATTCAAAAATCAGATCCGCAGCCATCCACTCGTTCGGCTCCCATCGGAACTTCAGCTTGCCCGCCAGCACATCCTTACCACCAATGTTGCTGCCGTCACCGGTTGTGGGGTAGGTCGAGCGGATGTCGTCCACTGTCGGACCGCCTGGAACGCCCGGGCTACACGCAAAGCACCCTAACTCGCCGCCCATTGGCTTAGAGTTTGTCCAGTATCCGTCCGTGTAATCTCGGATCACCGATAAGCGCGCGGCCAACGTGTCGCCAAGTGGCACGTTAATAGCGAACTTAAACTTCTCAATATCGCTGTCGTTGCTCGTGTACTGGCCATAATTGACTTCAAACTTACCCGCGAGCTCGCCGCCCACTTCGGGTTTGATCGTGGTAAAGGCAATCGCACCACCAGTGGTATTCTTGCCAAACAAAGTGCCCTGCGGGCCGCGGAAGATCTCCACCTGCTCGATGTCGAACACCTCAACGAACTGCGACTGCACGTGGTTAAACGCATACTCGTCTACCGTCAGACCCACAGAAGGATCCTTGGTCACCAGAATTGAAATAAAGCCCGTGCCGCGCATGCCGCCAGCGATGGCGTTAAAACCATTCTGCGGTGTCAGCGTGACATTAGGTGACAGCTGCGCGAGCTCAGTGACGTCGTTCTGAAAAGTTTTTTCAAGTTGTGCAGCAGTGATTGTGCTCACCGCGATAGGCAAGTCTTGCTGTGAGATATCGCGCTTGGTTCCTGTGACGATTACCTCTTCAAGCGCTGTTGCACTTGCTTCTTCGTCTTGGGCGAAAGTTGGTACTGCTTGTGTCGCCATGGCGACAGCGAGCGAGAGTGCTGCAGTGCGAGCGGGGAAACGCTCTAACATTCGTGTGTTTATTCTCATGGCTTGTGTTCCTGTGACTTTTATTAAAGGTTTTTTTAATCGAGATGGTTCGGCGCGCTAACGCTCTTTTTGCTATTCATTGCACCAGCACTCTACACCCTTAGTGAGGCCCTTGCTAGCCGCAAACAAGTATCCCAGAATACGGATAAACCGGTCGACGTCAAGCGACAGTTTCGGCAGATCGGTTAAAACAACGAAGGGGGTTAAAAACACCAGATGTATGCGCAGAAAATCAGGCAAATCCGCGATGCTCTCAACGCTGCGGGCGCTTCCGGGGCGTTGCTGAGCACCCAAGACAATATTTTTTACGCCTCAGGGTTTAGCTCCGTCATGGACGGCTGGCACTTAATAGAGCCAATTGCCGCCGTATTGGTTCCTGCAGACGCCGCGTTGCCTGTATTACTGATACTGCCAGAAGCCAGCATTATTTCCCTGATCGTCTCTGCTCGCGCCGGTCATCCGGTGTATTACGAGGGCATTGCCACCTTCGATATGCTGAACTTTTGCGAAACGGCGCGCGCTGAAGACGCACATCTGGCGCTGCCTGATGACCTGCTGTCGGAGCTTGGACAAGTGTTGGAGCGAGTCGAAGGCCATTGCGAACCCGACATTATCAAGTCCATCGCCGCCACCTTGTCTCGACACCTCAAAAAGGACGATCGCGTCTTATTCGATGACTTGCGAGTGGCGGCGCGCGTTGAGGCGCTCTCCGGACAGCGCACCGGTGACGCACTTGAGGTGATGCTATCCAGCCGTGTGATTAAAACACCAGAGGAACTGGATATGCTTCGTGAAAGCGGTGTCATTGCCGATGAGATCATGGCCTACACCATCTCGCAGCTGAGCATCGGGACGACATGGGCCGAAGTCGAAAAATCCGTGGCGCACTTTATGATTAATCACGATGTAGATCCCTTGCCGGGCAGCCCCATGCTATTTGGCGGTGCTTATGACCTGGTCTTCAGACCCGACCTCTTTCGCACACCGGTCAGCCGTCCATTTCAAGGGGGCGAAATCGCGATTCTCGAAACCCAGGGGCGCTATAAAAACTTCTGGATCGACATTAATCGCACCGCCCATATTGGGCCCGCATCTCAAGCTTATCGAGATCAGTACGCCGCTGTGCACGACACATTCGACGCCATCAGTGCCCGACTCAAGCCCGGCGCTAACACCGCTGAGATCTGCCAATTCAGCGACATTGTAGCGGCGCAACGTCTCGATCCTCCGGAGAAACTCTTAGTCGTGGCGCACTCGGTCGGTCTGGTCCCGCTCGAGAGCCCGGTAAAGTATCCGGGCACCGGCTTACATGGTGCAAAAGAGGGTTTCGTTGTTCAACCCGGGATGGTGATCAGTATCGACTGCCTGTACTTTGGCAGCGGACTCGGTCCATCACATATGGAAAACGTCTTTATCGTGGGCGAAACCGGAGCGGAACCCCTGTATCAGTCCACGCTAGACCTCATGGAGGTCGGTTAGCCCCATCTTTCAACTACCATCGGACTAGTTGGCTAAGCTGAGGGCGTAACCAAAACGTGGAAACCATACCTGCGCACTAGCCCCTTCACGCGGCTCACTGGCGATCACCACCTGCTCCGCATCGACCGCTAACAATCTGCCTGTGGAGGCGCCTCGGTCTGCTGACCCTGTCCCGACCACCACCGTCTGACCCAGCCAATCTCGCAAGGGCTCGTCGGCCGGTGCATTGGGCAAGGGCGCCTTTTGACCCTCGCTCAACTGATGCCACGCCACCTCTATCGTGACGTCTGCTCGCTCCCCCACACCTAAATCGGACATCTGCCGATACCAATTCGCCACAGCGGGGAAGGCATTCACAACGGGGATCAGATCAGGCAAAGCACTGTGAATCATCCAGCACATCCCCCACACATGCACATCCCAGCCATCGGGGAGATCACCGTTTAGAAACGCATTGCCGCGAGTTAATTGCTGGGCAATCATGCTGACAAAGGCGCGCACCTGGCTTTGGCGCTCTGGATCAACGACCGCAAGCGTATTGAAATCAACATCGGGGAACACCTGCTGACGATCGGCACGAAAGTCGTCATCCCACTGGTCCTTATAGGTTGCGAAGGCGGTATGTAATAGCGGGGTGAAAAAACGCTCACTCCATGCGTAGCCGGCGGCCGCTTGCAAGGCACCCTGACTATTGAGCCTGGGTAATGAAGCATCAAAATCATCTAACGCGCGGGCAATCATCCAGTTATCGACATAAATATCGGCGCCCCGCTGCAATATCGGTGTCCCACGATACCCCCCGGTTAAAGCCTCCACGTCGGGCTTGGGTGCAATCAGTGGCATTTCAATGCTTTGCCAAGCGAGTCCTTTCAGCCCCATCATTTTCTGCGCTTTCTGGGAAAAAGGCGAAATATCGTATTGATGCAAAATCAAGTGAGTTGCGGTCATGGCTGCTGCCTCTTTGCGTCTTAGTGGCACACTGAGGCTGGTTCCGTCTAGCGTCAAGCCTCTAACACGGTGGCGATCAAAGCGCGCTGGGCCAAGCGGCACAATGCGGCTAAGCTTCACACATGGATACGCTAAGCAGTTTTTCCCACGTCGTCACGGATGCTATTTCTCACCTGAACGAACCAGGGTTCGCTGAGGCCCTGAGCGGGGGTATTCAACGATGGGTCGGTGCAGATGACACGGCGCTGATCCGTTATCAAGATACCGGCGCCCCGATCATCGAATATACGCTCCCGCCTAGGCGCCGAGGCAAAACCACGCTCGATCGCTATATAACAGGCCCGTTTTTATTGGACCCTTTTTATCGTGCTGCCACGATCGATGGACGATTCGGCGTGTTCAAACTGAATACGCTCGCGCCCACAGGATTTAAAGAGAGTGAGTACTATCGCACTTGGTATCACGACTGTGGCTTTCAAGATGAATGTGGCCTACTCATCAAGCTGACCGATGGTGTCGTGAACCTCGCGTTTGGTATGACCGATGGTAGCCGTCTATTCTCCAAACGACAGATCAATTTGTTAGAAGCCATCTTTCCTGTCGTGGAAGCATTAATCCGTCAACACTGGCACAGCGCAGCGTCACCCGCGGCAGATCAGACGGGCTTACGCCAACGCATAAACGTTGCGCTCAGCGCCTTCGGCGCGTCAGTGCTCACACGTCGTGAGCGGGAGGTGATCGAGCTGGTGTTGTTGGGGAACAGCACGCGGCTGATTGCAGAAAAGCTTCAAATATCGACCGAGACGATCAAGCTGCATCGTAAACATGCCTATGCCAAGCTCGACATCTCTTCCCAAGCGGAGTTATTTTATTTATTTGTCGACGCCATCGCTTGCCATACCGGAACGCACGAGGAGGATCCCCTCCTGTCGTATCACAGTCGGCAGCCATAAAAGCGTCTATTACTGACCCACCAATTTGGCACGCAATGCCGGTCGTGGTGAATCCTCGTCGAGCCAAATACCGCCAAAAAAGGCAGCAAAATCTGGATGGTCGATGCTACCAATGGCGCGGTTATTCAACCAGAAAGCATTATTACCCTCCGCGTCGACCGCCAGCACCAACGTATCGCCCTCGGTCACGTCGGACCATAGCAACAATAAATCTTGTAACCACTGCTTTTCGTCGGGGTGGTTGCGGCCCTGATCGCGCCAAGCCTTCTCGGTTTCATCGACCAACTGTTGTGCCGGAATATCACGCAAGTAGGTCAACGCTAGTTGGTATGGCCCTGTACTGTGCCAAGTCCCAGTCGGGGTCGATAAGACTGAGTCGTACACATTCCAAAACAATATTTTGAGGCGCGCCTGCCCCACGGTAGGCCATGCCGCGAGGTCCAGTGCATCGGGTCGTGGCGTCGGCGTCTCAGTGACCGCCGTACCAGTGGGTTCAGCAGACTGGGCTGATATCGCAACGCCAAACCAGAGTGTTATCAACATAATCGCTGCAGCAAGATAAGAGCGGGCTATCACAGTCATACTGTCGGTCTCATACGGTGGGAAATCCAATAAAGAGCGGGCAAAAGTGCCGCCCAAATAATCGCTAGCAAACCGGCGGTAACCATCTCACCCAGTGGCAGCGAGACCGCCCCTAAACCAGCACCCACAAGATAATTAAAGGGGACGGCCACACTGCCCAGTAGCGCAGCCAACCATGGCAATTGCCCTATCTTGGCAAAACTGCGGTAGAGCGCCGCCGCGAAGACCCACCATAAAATGACAAGCCACAGGGGCACGAGCCAATAATGATCAAAGACAAAAACCCCTGCTAGCGTTAGCAATACGTCGACGCTGATACCCGCCAGTGCCACCGGGAGCAAACAGCGCAACTCGCTCAAGCGATCCTGAACCAAAATGAAATGAAGCCCAACAGAGAGTATCGCCAGCGGAAGCCATGGCTCCCTCCCCATCACACAACAGAACCAAGTCACTTGGAACCAGATGGCGTTAAACCAAATTTTATCAACCAGTCTCATCGGTAAGTCTACGATGCGCTGAACTCGCCAGATCAAACAGGCGTGCCGGTCACCCCATAGTGTTGGGCAGTCTTATCCAATGCGATCGCCAACTGGTCAACTAAAAAATCGATCTCACTTCGTTCGGTAACAAATGGTGGTGCCATGATCATGGCATCGCCCGTTTGCCGCACCATGAGCCCCTGTGTGATCGCAGTATCACGGCAGTAGACAGCGGCCGCAGACGCAGGCGCTAATCGCTCTCTGGAAGCCTTGTCACGCACCAGTTCTACGCCCGCAAATAAGCCCTTCACCCGAACCTGACCCACGATGGGGTGATCAACCAGCTCCAGCAATCGATTGGCAAAGTAGGGTGCCAGCTCAACAACACCTCGCTCAATAATTTGCGTATCCTCGAGGATATCGAGCGTCGCCAATCCCGCCGCGCAAGAGGCTGGATGCCCTGAATAGGTCAGGCCGTGAGCAAATTCACCCCCGCCTGACAACAACACGTCAGCAATCTTATCGCTAATGAGACAGCCCCCAAGTGGCATATATCCGTTAGTAACCGCTTTTGCGAACGTCACAAGATCCGGCTCTATCCCATAAGTTTCAAAGCCAAACCAACGCCCAGTTCGCCCGAATCCACAGATGACCTCGTCTGAAATCAGTAATATGTCCCGCTCATCCAGAATACGTTTCACCTCCGGCCAATAGGATTCAGGCGGAACAATCACACCACCAGCTCCCTGAACAGGCTCTGCAATGAAAGCGGCAACCCGATCCTCTCCTAGCTCATCGATCGCTGTTGCTAATGCTTGTGCAGCCAGCACACCAAATTCGTCAGGATCAAGGTCAGCACCCTCTTCAAACCAGTGCGGCTGCTGTATGTGATGAACATAATCAAGACCCATCGTCTGCTGATGCATCGCAGACATACCGCCTAAGGAAGACGCGCCAATGGTACTGCCGTGATAGGCGTTATGGCGGCTGATAATGAGCTTCTTTTCCGGTTTGCCCAGTAAATCAAAATACCGATGGACAAATTTAATTTGGGTGTCGTTCGCTTCCGATCCCGAGTTCGTAAAAAACACGTGCTGGAATCGTTCGGGCGTTACCTCACAGAGTCGCGCCGCCAACTCCGTAGCGGGCTGATTGGAGCACCTGAAAAAATTATTATAAAAAGGTAATTCCGCGAGCTGGTCGGCAACCGCAGTCTTAATGCGCTCCTGAGAATATCCCAAGTTACAGCACCACAACCCCGACATACCATCCTGAATTTTATTGCCATCAGAATCGAAAATATAAATGTGCTCAGCACGGCTCACAATTCGCCCACCGTGACGAGCATAATCTGCAAAATCAGTGAAGGGATGCAGGTGGTGCGCTTGATCTAATTGCTTAAGCGCTTGCGTATCGAGCTTTACTGACATCGAAGATCCTCCATTTCACTGCTGAAAAGACTGGCCAGCCACTGAGTGGCGTCATAGACCGGTTTATTGGGGGCAGTATCACATTGGACGACTGTCCTTGTCTGTAACCCTATGGGGAGAGCATGAGTGGACAGCACGCGCGCTGACGCGCACACTTCTCGGGTGTGAAATGAGGGACCAATGACTCTGAAACGTGTTGACGAACAGTACCGTGGCCTCACCTACCCCTGGGGTCGCCTTGACCATCCCGACGAGACCCCTTTTCAGGTGGCTCCTGGCGTATGGTGGCTTCGATTCACCATGCCGGGGCCGCTCAACCATATCAACTTATGGCTGCTAGAAGATGATGACGGATGGACGATCGTCGATACCTGTCTGAACTTAGAAACTGCAAAGGCACATTGGGAATCTTTATTTGAAGGCTTTATGGGCGGCAAACCCGTGAAGCGTGTGATTTGTACGCATATGCATCCTGATCACATCGGCCTCGCCGGATGGTTATGTGAGCGCTTTGCCTGTGACCTCTATATGACTCAGGCCGAGTTCCTGACCGGTAGCCTCATTATGGGTTACACCGGAGAACAGGCGCCACCTGCTGCCATTTCGTTTTATCACCGAGCAGGCTTTTCAACGAGTCAACTCGACAATTACAGGGCCCGTTTCGGTGGCTTCGGGCAGTTCACGACACCCCTTCCTCACAACTACCAGCGACTCACTGATCGACAAACCTTGGCAATTGGTGGTCGTTATTGGCAAATCGTCGTAGGTGAAGGCCATTCCCCTGAGCACGCCTGCCTTTACTGTCCGGCACTGCAATTAGTCATCGCAGGTGACCAAATCCTGCCGCGTATCACGCCCAACGTATCGGTTTTTCCGACACAGCCTGACGGTAATCCCTTAGAAGCTTGGTTAGCCTCCAGCACGCGACTCCTCAGCATGTTACCGGAAGATCTGCTCGTACTCCCCGCACACCAAGCGCCCTTCACCGGTGTTCGCGTGCGGCTGAATCAGATTATCGATAGTCATCGACTCGGGCTGGCAAAACTTTATGACCTGCTCATGGAACCGAAGATGTTGCCAGCGTGCTTTACCTGTCTGTTTGGCCGTGAAATAAAAGACACAGAACGACAAATGGCAACCGGTGAGACCGTCGCACACCTCAATTATCTATGGCATCGCGGTAATATCAGTCGCCGGCTTAACGGCGATGGCCGTTATGAATACCAATCTGACCCTGAAGCGCGGTATATCGACGCTGAGTGATGATGTGTGAAAGCCCTTCTCAATAAACTGAAAACTCTCTGCTTTCGCTGGTACTACCGCCGCATGAACCGAATGGCGTGGGAGGGCACGCCGCTTCCCGAGGTTAGAACCAGTGTTCTACAACTGACGTTTGACGAATGCACTCTGGCCACTCGCATGTACCACGGGTCTCGAGAGCGGCCACTGATTATCTACTTTCATGGTGGCGGCTGGACGATCGGAGACCTCGATACCCATCATCCATTTTGTTTGCATCTTGCCCATCAAACACAGTGCACCGTGATGTCCGTAGACTACCGGCTCGCCCCTGAGCATCCTTTTCCAACGGCGCATAATGACGCGTTAGCCGCCTCGAGGTGGATCATTGATAACCTCAATGCGTTAGCACCCAACAACGGTGAGGTCGTTATCGCAGGAGACAGTGCGGGTGGTAATCTCACTCTGGCGACAGCTGCAAGACTACCCGATGAGCCTCGTCTGCGAGGCTGCCTCATGATTTATCCCGCCATTCAGCACTACCACGCGGCCATGCGCTCCTATACCGAGCATGCTAAAAGCGGGCCACTAACAACCTCGATAATGCGCTGGTTCACCGATACCTACCTCGCTGGCCTTGCGCCTGCGGACCCAAGTGTAGAGCTGATGTTCCCGGGGCGCAGGACGACGTTGGCCGGGTTCCCTCGATCCCTTTTAATTACAGCCGAAAAAGATCCCTTGCGCGACGATGGCAGACGTCTCGCCAACACGCTTCAGCGCGCCAATGTCAACGTACAGCACGAACATTTCGATCGAGAAGCCCATGGATTTCCCTGCTCAGAAGGACCCACTCCGGGCCACGAGCGTTTTATGGCGCTTACAAAAACCTGGATCGAGGCTATCAGCGAGCGGTAATCCGCTCCAAAACGCCCAGTATTTCGGCTTTCGTCAGCAACCGCGGTGACACGTAGCCGTCACTTTCGTCCATGGCCGCGTGAGTCAGTGATATCCAATCAGCAGACTGTATCCGAGCGTCGGATTCCGCTATGCCCACGTCTGCGATCAGCTGAGAGACGGCCTCAATAAACGCCTGCGCTCTTGCTGCCGGTGAGGCGGCATCCGAGACATCAGTTACCACCGCGAGCTCGGCGAGTGCGCTTTCTGCTTCTGCCACGCACGCTTTGAGAACAGGCGGCAGTGCCAACGCGTTGGCCTGCCCATGGGGGATCCCATAACGAGCGCCCAATTGATGTGCAATCGCATGCACATTACCCACGCTGACCTGATTAATCGCCACGCCGGCATGATAGGCGGCGAGCGCCATGCCCAGGCGAGCCTCGCGACTACCGGGCTCGGCCATTGCCTTCCGCAGCCATTGAAAAACACCCTGCACCGCAAGACGGGCATTCTCTCGACGAGTGCCACGATCCCAAACACAGATATAAGCTTCGATACCGTGGGTCAACGCATCGATCCCCGTCGCTGCCGTCACCGCGGGCGGCATACCCAGCAATAACTCGGGATCGAGTGCAACAGCTTGTGGCAAGAGACCCTCGGCAGCAATAATCATCTTGACTCGCGCGATAGGATCCTTGATCACCGCACCCATTGTCGCTTCGCTGCCTGTGCCAGACGTCGTGGGTATGGCGTAAACCGGTAAAACATCGTCAGGAACCTTATTGAGGCCCACCCATTGATCAGGTGATGCATCGCTAGAGCGAGTGCAGGCAATAATTTTCGCGGCATCCATCGAGGAGCCTCCTCCGACCGCAACAATCGCCGTACAGCCAGCTGCGCGCAGTATTTGGGCACCCTCCGTAATATGGGTAAAAGTGGGGTCGGGCTCAACACCGGCGTACCAATGCAAATTGACTCCCGCGTCACTCAAACCTTGCAACGCTTGTTCAGCCAAGCCAAGCGCTTTCAGCGCTTTATCCGTGACCACCAACACATCCGTGTGACCAATATCGGCAACGCGTTGACATAACTCTCTCGCAGCACCCGCACCCACATACGATAGGTGAAGACCACTGGCCTTATTGCCCACCAGTAGTTTTATCAGTGCCAGTCTGAATCCGCGCTTGAACCGTCTTACCGGCATCGATCGCAACATAGCAAGACCTCCCAGCCCGTCGCCTAACGAGGTAGTCTATCCGCCTCTGGAAAGCGGTAACAGGCATTCCGAACCGCAATATGACAAGGACCTGGCAATGCAGCGACACTATATAGAATTCACGACTCCTGACACTGCAGTAATGATGACGGATACCCTTACCACGCCCGACAAAAATGAGGTCCTCATTAAAGTGCATCATTCCGGCGTGAATCGGGCAGACCTTTTGCAGCGCTTGGGACTCTACCCACCCCCGGCCGACGCATCCCCCATACCCGGACTCGAGATCGCGGGGGAAGTCGTTGCCACTGGAGAAGAAGTCACCTATTGCACCGTTGGTGATCGCGTCTGCGCACTGGCGCATGGAGGGGGTTATGCTTCCGCCACTATCGTG
The DNA here is from genome assembly GCA_028117185.1 of Luminiphilus sp. The sequence continues at coordinate 9,404 of JAOHHD010000007.1, read as the reverse complement.
CGTGAAGACCACTGCCTACTGTTGCCCGATGCCCTCTCCAGCGAACAAGGCGCCGCCCTGCCAGAAGCATTGTTGACGGTCTGGTATAACGTGTTCGAACGAGGAATGCTGGCGCGCAATGAGACAGCACTCATTCATGGCGGCAGCAGTGGGATTGGGTCGCTTGGCGTTCAGATGGTTCGGGCAATGGGCGCTAACGCGCTGTCCACCGCCGGATCGCAGGAGCGCTGCGCCGCGGTAGCCAAGTTGGGCGCAGACTTTGTCGCGAATCACTGCGAAGACAATCTCTTCGAGCAATTCAAGGAGGCGGGATACGCTGAGCAAATCAACGTCATTCTGGATATCGCCGGTGGAGATTTAATGCAGGCCAATTTAGATCTTGCTGCACCAGATGGGCGCATTGTCTGCATTGGGGTCATGAGAGGCATGCAAAGCGAGATCAACCTTGCCACACTGTTTATGAAACGACTCACACTGACAGGTAGCACCCTACGCCGACTAGACACTGCCTCAAGAGCTGCGTGTTTTCGCGCGATTCGCGAGCACATTTGGCCCGAGGTTATGACGGGTCATATTTTGCCAGTCATCGATAGTGTTTTTCCGCTGGCTGACGTGCTCGACGCGCATGAGCACATGCGGTCGGGGCATCATTTTGGTAAATTACTATTGGACTGCCGAGTATCGTAAAAACAGTCGCGGGCTGACCGGTGGCGAACTCGGCGCATCACCTGCCAGTATTCAAGAGGCTCCTATGTTCCGATCAAAATCCAATAACTCAGTCAGCGTGACCCCGCTGTGGTGTTTGGTATGCGTGTGTGTTTTGTGCGGTTGCGGCGAGAACAGCACTGCAGAGGTGGTCGAGAGCCCCACTGACTTGCCGGCATTGGCAGCGGTCAACGGAGCGGTTACGCCAGTGAGTGCGGCTGATCCCACGCCAACCGATGACAATGCAGCCACTGCCGATAGGAGCCTGACTCGATTTAGTATCGAGCCAAAGCTGGGAGACCTCGATGCCATGGTCGACCGCCGAGTCATCCGGGTCCTGACCGTCTATGGCCCCGGACGTTACTTTCTCGAAAATGGCCCTAAAGGAGTGGTGCAAGAATACGCCGATAAGCTACAAAAAGTCGTTAATGAAGCCTATAAAACCGGGTTGCTCACCGTGCAGGTGGCGGTCATACCCGTTGCAAGAGACCAATTGTTTCCGGCATTGATCGCGGGTTATGGCGACATCGTCATTGCCGGAACCACGATCACGGAAGATCGCCAGACCCAGATCGATTTCACAATCCCTGTGAGCAAACCGTTAAAAGAGATTCTCGTCACGGGACCCAGCGCGCCGCCTATTGCGTCTCTGGCCGATCTGTCAGGCAAGACAATCCACCTTCGCTTATCCAGCAGCTACGCAGAGAGCGTGACACTCCTGAGCGATGCGCTGGCCGCTGAGGGCAAGCCGGGCATTCGTATTGAAGCGATTGATGAAGCATTAGAGGATGAAGATCTCATTGAGATGGTCGACGCAGGGCTCTTGCCCTGGGCCGTAGTGGATAGCTATAAGCCCCAAATGTGGCGCGAAGTGTTTACCCGGATTACCGTGCGAGATGATCTCGTTTTGCGCGAAGGCGGACGGCTCGCTTGGGCAATGAGACAAAACAGTCCCAAACTTGCAGATTTTCTAAACCGCTTTCTCAAAGACAATCGCGAGGGAACGCTGTTTGGTAACATCATTCGCAATCGCTATGTCCGCGATTTCAATTGGGCCGAAAATGCCATCGGCGCTGAGGAGCTCTCTCGTTATAGATCTTTATCGTCGCTGTTTCAAAAATATGGCACGGATTACGGCATGGATCCTACCTTGCTCGCCGCACAAGGCTTTCAGGAATCTCGATTAGATCAAAGCGTTAGAAGCCACGTAGGGGCAGTTGGCGTGATGCAGTTATTACCGAGTACCGCTGGGGATAAAAACGTCAGCATCCCCAATATCGATGAGGTTGAACCCAATATTGAGGCGGGTGCAAAATATATGGCCTTTCTGAAAACGCGGTACTTTAGCGGCCCAGAGTTAGATGACCGCAACGGCTCACTGCTGGCACTAGCGGCATACAATGCGGGGCCCGGACGTATTCGTCGTCTGCGCAAAGAAGCGGAAGAGCGGGGTTACGACCCCAACCTTTGGTTCGACAATGTCGAAATTATTGTCGCCGAACAGATCGGTCGAGAGACCGTACAGTATGTGGCGAATATTTTTAAATATTATTTAACCTACCGGTGGATTAACACTGCCGATGCCGAGCGAGCAGCAGCGCGACGCGCCTCCGGTGTGGAGGCCACGCCTTAAAGCAGGCATCAATTTAGACTGATAAGTCGCTCCGTGTCTTCGCACCACTGCAGTCGACCTACTGGCGCGTAACGCCGCCTAACACCGGGTACCGGACTCAAGTAAAAAAGATCGCCATTCACTCCGGTCAGCGCTGCCGAAGCGCCGGCTTGTTTAGCAATTTGGGCATTCGCAGCCATGTGTGCGGCCTCTCCATGCACCGGAATCACAAGCGACGGCATCAACAACCGATAAAGATCGCGCAACTCATCCTGATAAGGGTGGCCTGATGCATGCAAGGGGATATCACTCGAATCGGCCTCGAGCACGTGAATGCCCATTGCCCGAAACCCTGAGATCAGCCGCGCAACGGACGCTTCATTTCCGGGAATCGTCTTGGAAGATAAGATCACCGTGTCGCCCACATCTAAAGACAAATGAGGATGCGTCTGCGTCACCAGCCGATGCAGGGCGGCACCCAATTCTCCTTGGCCCCCAGTCGCAATGGCCAATACTTCGCGAGGCGGCAAATACCCGAGGTGTTCCCCATGAATCGGTTTGAACTGATCTGGAAACAAACCCACCTGTTGTGCACAACTCGCCATCCCCGCCGCCGATCGACCCAAGATACCTAAGTATCGTCCGGTATCGGCTGCTATTTGTGACAACGTTTGAATCCTCGCAATGTTGCTAGAAAAACACCCCACTACCACCCGACCTTCACAGCGCAGAATCGCCTCATTGAGTCCTTGTGCAACACGACCCTCCGTGACAGAGCGTCCAGCTTGTAGGGCATTCGTTGAGTCGCAGATAACCGCATCGACCCCCTGATCACCCAGCGCCTCAAAGCGCTGATCAGACCACGCAGGTCCGACAACCGGGGCGGCGTCCATTTTCCAGTCCGCTGTATGCAAGATGCGCGTTTGACCAACACTGATACACAGTGCACAGGTCTCCGGAGTAGAGTGTGTGACGGAAATCCATTCGACGGAAAAAGGGCCAATGAGTGATCGATCGCCCGGCGTCACCTCAATCAACGGAGCAGGCAGCACTCCACGGCGTCCCCGAGTTTTATGCCGCAGTGCTGCGGCGGCAAATGGTGTCGCGTAAACCGGACAGCGAAGCTGCTCCCATAAATACGGTAACGCACCTAAATGATCTTCATGAGCGTGCGTAATCAATAAGCCACTGAGCTGCTCTCGTTGATCGACGATAAAACGCGGGTCGGGCATTTGAACAGCGGGACGCACCGCACCGGGAACCTGCTCCAAGGTGATACCACAGTCAACCGCCAACCAATGCCCCTGGTGGCCAAACAAATTGAAATTCATGCCAATTTCCCCACATCCGCCAAGAGGGAGAAACACAACGTCTGACTGTGGAGGCTGACTCATGGACTCATGTCATAGTTGACCAAAACTTACCAGTTATAGCCAATACGAAACCTCACCGCCTCATCTAACTTTTCCTTTCCCGGAGCGGCACCACCATCGTAATCTGCAGACGCTTCAGCAGCCACCTCGAGCCCAAGCAACAGGGGAAATCGCAACCCAAATGTTGTCCGATAAATGGATTTTTCCATGTCGGAAACATTTAAAATATTGGTCTGACGTAGGTACAAGTTGAGCGCGCCATCAAAAAGTTCCGTCTCACCCGTGAAATTGAGATTGATACCCGTAAAGTAGTTATCGGAGGGTTGCGCGGCTACCGAACCGTCGTCGGTATCATCGCGCTCGATAAAATCGGTCTCAACATAAGACAAGCCCAATTCCGCATCCAGATGATAGGTCTTATCGACAAATAGCTTGCGCCCAAAGTACGGGCCAATGTAAGAACGTCGTTCAATATCCGCAAATCTGTCAGCATTGACGCCAAGATTCACACCCAAATAATTTTGCGAATTACGGAGAAAATAATCGTACTTACCGACAATTGCCCAATTATCAATCGTTGGGGTCGAGGTTTTGATCACTGCCGGATCGCCATTCGCATCCATTTCCGGCTCGCCCTCGGGATCAAGTTTGGGTGACAGCACAACGGCACTGGTTTCCGCATAATCACCGCGAACAGTAATTCGATCGCGCTGACTGCGCAGGATGGTTTCAAAATCGGCGTTGAACTGGTCAGTCGACGTATTACCGCGAAGAAACTCCACTGCGCTGGTCACTCGACCTTCGATACTATATCCGCGCCCTTCCTCCCACTCCTCCGGATTGGCAACATATAACTGATCAACGAGTAGATTCTCCTCATCCTCCAGCACCACCTCGCCCTCTACGATCTGCAATGACGACAAGGCGAATTTATTCTGATCTTTCGTGAGAAGCTCTATTGCCTGATCGGATTCGAGTAGCATGATGGCCATCAGATCAATCGATACTTCACCCATCCACTGGGTGTTAACGACGATCTCGCCCTTGCGGATATCGGTAATCTCCCCCCAAATCACGGACTGATCCATCAGGACAATCCGAGCTGGTGGCGACGCCGTTGCGGACAACGCCTCGTCAGTGGATGCCCAAACTGACGCTTGAAGCAGCCCACAGAGCAAGCCCAGAAGGAGGATTGCGTGTATTCTTAGTGTCGTCATAGTTATCGCTTTCTTTGCAGTATTTTTGTAGGCGTGACTGTAAGCCAAGCAGTAATAGATAGGAACTATCGTTCCTCGGTAAATAAACCTAAAAGGCCACGATGAAAAATTTTGAGTACGATTTATTAGTAATCGGCGCTGGCTCCGGTGGAGTGCGTGCAGCCCGTAAATGTGCCGAATTCGGCGCTAAAGTGGCAGTAATCGAAGAAAGTGCGCTAGGGGGCACCTGTGTCAATGTCGGCTGCATCCCTAAAAAGCTCTATGTCTATGCCAGCGAGTATGGCGCCGCTTGGCAAGATGCCAAAGGCTTCGGCTGGCAATCTGAGCAACCTAAGTTCAATTGGGACACATTGCGAGATAATAAAACCAAAGAGATTGCCCGACTAAATGCGATTTATGAGCGGCTATTAACCAGCCCCGGAGTCGATATTATCGAGGGCCATGGCAGGTTGGAGGGCCCCCAGACAGTGGTCGTCGGTGGCCGCACTATTTCTGCCGAGAAAATTTTACTGGCAACCGGCACCTGGCCGGCCATGCCTGATATTCCCGGGGTCGATCTCGCAATCAACTCCAATGCGCTATTTGATCTGGACCGATTTCCCGAGCGACTCCTTATCATTGGCGGCGGCTATATTGCGACTGAATTTGCCAGTACCTTTGCTGGATTGGGCGCAACCGTGGTGCAAAGTTATCGGGGTGATTTATTCCTCAGGGGATTTGATCATGACATCCGCCGTTTCTTGGCCGAGGAGATGCGTAAAGCCGGGGTTGATCTGCGCTTTAACCATGACACGCATTCATTGGAAGCCACCGAAACGGGTATCATCACAGCGCACATGTCGGATGGCATACTCGGCTTTGATACTGTGTTATGCGCGACAGGGCGACGACCCAATATCGCGCATCTGGGCCTTGAACACACTGCCGTCAAACTCAACGACAGTGGTTATCTCTGTGTCAACGAGCAATTCCAAACCGATGAACCGTCAATTTTTGCGCTGGGTGACATGACTGGCGGCTGGGAGCTCACGCCGGTAGCGATTGCTGAGGCGATGGTCTTTGCCGAGTCGCAGTTCAACAACAAGCCCCAGACCATGGACTACGAGTGCATTGCGACAGCCGTGTTCAGTAGTCCGCCGATCGGTACCGTGGGCCTGACGGAGGAGGAAGCGCAGGCGGCGGGCTACCAAACCACCATCTATCAATCGGAATTTCGACCGCTCAAACATACCTTGAGCGGCCGCGATGAGCGGACGCTAATGAAGCTCGTCGTCGATACCCCGTCAGACCGTGTACTAGGTGCCCATATGGTAGGAGATGACGCGGGAGAGATCTGCCAAGGCCTCGCCATCGCGTTAAAAATGGGCGCGACTAAGGCGGACTTCGACCGCACAGTGGGCATTCACCCCACAGCAGCTGAAGAGTTTGTGACGATGCGCACGTCGCGAGACTAAGACATGGATCTGGCACTTTGGGACTATGCAGCGCTGATCTTGGCGGGCATCGTGGCTGGCTTTATTAACGTTATGGCAGGCGGTGGCTCCATTATCACGGTACCGGTCATGATGTTCCTCGGCGTTCCCGGTCCTGTTGCTAATGGCACCAACCGGCTACCCATAGTGGCGCAGAATATCAGTGCCTGTCTGACTTATCTGCGACACGGCGTCCCGGAACCCGCCTTGATATTATCGCTGGCACTGTGTGCCGTTCCCGGCGCCATTGCCGGCGCACTATTGGGCGTCACGATTTCTGGAGAGGCGTTTAATATTGTACTGGCCGTGGTCATGGCTTTAGTGCTGATCGCCATACTAACGAATGCGCGATCCCCGGAAGATAACGTGACATTTAAACCCTCTCGCAGCCGGTTGCTGGCAGGGCATGGACTGATGGTTATTGCGGGATTTTGGGGTGGTTTTATTCAAATTGGGATGGGGTTCATACTGCTACCCATCTTACATCGGGTGCTTGGGCTCAGTCTTGTTACAGCCAACATTCACAAAGTCTTTATTATTCTCCTGTATACCCTCTCGGCACTATTTGTATTTGGTAACCAGCTTGAGCTGCTATGGTGGATTGGCGGCGTGATGGCAGTGGGCAACGGCGTTGGCGGTTGGCTGGGGGCTAGACTCACCCTCTCGGGAGGTGAGCCGGTGATTCGTGCACTGCTCGTAATTGCTATCGCAGTCATGATCGTGAAGCTGATATGGTTCACCTGATAAAGGTACTGAGGAGTATTAAGGGCATGACGAATACCATGATGAGTTGGACATTACTTCTCCAGCGCGGCGTATTAGGCTTACTCAGCATCGGCCTGCTGGCATGTACCACCATGCAAGTCGATACCCTGCCCACTGACCGTTTCGCAGCTAAAGGGTATCAATCGTTTAGCTGGAAATCAGAGATGCCAACAGGGATGTCTGGTTCTTTAGATAGTTTCTATCAGCTATCAAGCACCGTCAGAGACGTTGTGATGACTGAGCTCAATAAAAAAGGTTACCGTCACGAAGAAAAGGGGGGTGATTTTGTGATCAGTTACGAATTGCGCGCTGCCCTTGAGGGCGGTGCAACAGAAGCGGCACCCGACTTCTCCGCCACCAGTTCAGTGATTAACCGTAATCCTGACCAAGCCATCGTCGACAACACTTACGCTCTCAGTGGACCGCGAGAAATTGCCAGCCTGATGCTGTTATTTGAGGACGGTACTAACTTGGCGCCAATATGGTCTGCCAGTGTCAGCCAGGTGGTAGAAAACAGGAATCAACCAGATTTAGAGAAGGTGCGCCGTAAATTACAGCGCGGACTAGCGAAAGCATTTCGACCATTGCCCACTGCAGCAGGTCGTTAGCGTCCGACCTCATACACCTCAGGATTAGCACAAAACGGAACACGCTGACCTGCCATGCCAGCGTGCAAATTATCGAATGCGCGTGCCACCATTGCGTCACGAGTAGAGGCTGTGGCACTCCCCACATGGGGCAGCAACACCACGTTATCCAGCCTTTTAAAAGGGTGATCCACGGGTAACGGTTCGGTAGCAAAAACGTCCAGGCCCGCCCTCAATCGACCGGATTGAACCTCATCAATGAGCGCTGCCTCGTCGACAAGCAGACCGCGTCCGGTATTAACGAGTGACGCGCCTGACGGCATACTGGCCAATCGCGCGCGACTAGCGATCTGTGTTGTCTCCTCAGTCAGTGCAGTGTGCAGCGAGACAATAGCAGATTGCGCGAACAGCGCGTCCAGGCCGACCGGCTCGGCACCGGGTACCTGTTTTGGGGTGCGATTCCAGGTTAAGACTCGGCACCCAAAACCTTTCAGTCGAGCTACCACTGCCTCTCCAATCGGGCCTAAGCCGACTATGCCAATCGTCGCCTGACTGAGATCGGTGCCGAGTAACAAATCCGACTGCCAGCCATCTGTCCATTGGCCCGAGCGAATCCAACGATCCGCTTCGGCAACTCGTCTCGTCACTGCCAGCATCAATGCCAGCGTGAGATCAGCCGTACTGTCAACGAGCACGCCCGGGGTATGACCAACCGGTATTACCGATCTTGATGCGGCTAGCACATCAATATGATCAACACCCACCGATATGGTGGAGATCACTTTCAGCCGGTCGGCAACGTCAATCATGGCAGATGTCACGGGGGAGGTCAGCGTGCATAACAAGCCCTCCGCATCGCGAAGCCGATTTGCTAGCTCAGCCTCGGGTATCGCTCGTGCTTCGGTCCAAGGCAGGACCTCATATTGCTCAGCCAGGCTCGAGAGCATTTCGCTGGGTAATGCGAGCGCCACAACACATTTTTGCTTCATGGACCACTCCCAAGCGGCTGGGGAGGCTCTGGAGCGCCCTGGGTTGCGGCAAATTCCAACCGCGCGCCATCAGTCAATGACCAGATCACGATCAAGCTGACAAGCATACCCATGCCCGTCCATGCCGCGCCAAAACCACTGTGAGCCAGTAGTGCAGCAGCCATCAATGGGCCCAGCACTCTGCCAATCGCAGAAGAAGAAGCGGTCATACCAAAAAACTGACCTCGCCATGACGGCGCTACCAAATGGCTGGCAATCGTGTTCAGTATGGGCAAACACAGGGTAGCCGAAGAGAAAGCACAAAGGCCCACTAGGCTCATTACCCAAATACCAGAGGCCCAGCCCGACAATAATAGAGATAAACTAAAGACCAGCGCGGCGCCCCGCAGCACACCGACATTACCAAACCGATCGGTCATTCGGCCCAGGACGTTTCCTTGGGTCACGATCATCACCACGCCCACTAACCCAAAAAAAAGACCGACCTCCCGAGCCTGCCAGCCATGCCCGTCCGCAACCCATAGTGGAAATAAATAAATAGCCGCACTCACGGCGCAGGTGTGAAGGCAGAACTGCGCAATAAATAAAAAGAAGCCCGAACGTTGCACTATTTGAAGTAACGAGATTGATGTCTGCGCGGCGCCCTCATCAGCACGATGCGGCTGGCTCGCCGGCAATAAGGTA
>JAOHHD010000060.1 GCA_028117185.1 Luminiphilus sp. | reverse complement strand
CCAAGGAGTCAGGTCAAAGGAAAACTCCACCCAAGCGTTTTCATGCAGAACCCAGCCAATGCCCTCCTCAAATTGCCCCCTAGGGCCACTGTCACCATTGTGGTGCCAGTACTCAATGGCAAAATCTGGTTGCCTGGATACCTCATTAGCCGAGATGCGCTTAACCAAAGAGTTGCTGGACCAGATCTCTACTTTTTGTATGACCAGGTCGGCATTGGTTCTGTCACCATCGACGCTCTCATAGGACCTTCCTGTGACGTCGGATATTCTCAAACGTGTTGGTCCCGACACCGTCGATATCGGAATTGTTACCTGATGCTGCGCTACATTACTGAGATCTGCTACCTTCCCGGGGAGAACGGCTTCAACGGTTGCCAATTGGCCGGGGGTCGTGCGGCGGTCCACATGAGTGAAAATATGCCGCTCTTTTCGGGGGCGCTGAAAATCCTGAACCACCACCTGGCAAGCGAGTTCCATTGCCATGGCCTCGGTCAAATTCGACATCAGAGGCGTCATTTCGCGATTTCGAGCTGTAACACCTGCACCGTCAATGCCCCCATAAAAACCTTTAAAGCGTGCATCTCTTCCAGCCAGCGCCGTATTCATCTCATAGTCGTGAGCGCCGGGCTGTTCGGCGCGTTGCCGCCAAGTGCGCCCCAAAATAGCCCGATTTTTAGCGTCGAGCTCCTCAGGCGTCAGGAGGCGTCCGCTACCAACGGTAGCCAGCTCTATCAACCGTGCCTCAGCCAGAGCCGGATCGGTGACCTCTGAGTGGCGGTACCAACGAGACATAACCATATCGGCAAAAAGTGATTTTGCGCTATATCCTGAGGCTTCGAAGCGGCGAGCAATCTCGCCAATTTCGGTTTCCTGCGCGTTGAAGGCACTCAGCTGTTGCTGGTAATCCGGTGCATTTTGATTTGCCGGCAACACTAGCGGGTCCGACCCATAAATAGCGGGCCACCAGAATCTGACTGTTGCCGCGGCAAACCGGGGATCCTCCACGATCTGCTGGCCCAACCACTGAAGGCTGTCTGTACCGTGAGAGATATCTGTTGCTGCCTTGCCCTCGAGGCCGGGCAGGCGCATATCTCGATACCAGGTGTCGCCCTCTTGGTAGAGAGTCGAACCGGGTTCGCCGCCGTGCCACTCTGGAAACTTGTAAGAGTTCGCCAATGAATCGTGGCCACCGTACTGATTCAGATACCCTCCCAAGTCGCCAAAACTTTGGTACGCGCCAGCTACGGGGTCTAATCGTTCATGACACACAGTACAGGCGCTATTGTTCATAGTGGGATTATTGGTATCGGCGAGTGCCGCTGGATCTGTCGTTCTTGGCGCTGACTTTTCAATATCGACCCCCAAAAAGTGGAAATAAGTCCACCTGGCGCGCGCACGATTACGGTTTGTATCCGTCGAGGGGTAACGTGCCAGCCAAGCTTGCGTGCTCAATACCCCGGCGTGTGGAACTTGGATATAGTCGCTAAACTCGGTGACCCAACCGTTGCGATCCCTCTCATGCTCATCATCCATTGGAACGTAGCCATCGTTGTATCCGGGCCTGAAAGTCGTGAACTCGCCTCTGTCATAAAACCCCTGGGCGTCGGCAAAGTCATGACTGAAACCCGAACCGGCCCGATAAGCTAAATCTGTGAAGGCGTTAACCATGGTGTAGTCTGCAGTCAACACCTCACTATAAGGCCGGTCATTCATAATAATGTGGGCAATCAGCTCCAATGGCTCACGACTAACGGCCCGCCTCACCTCCCGGTCTGCATTTCCCGAAGTCAGAAAAGGTTTTTCATGGAAGTTTTGGTATTCCTCGGGACGCTCCTCAGGTAAAGACAATGCCATTTCAGCCAAGTCTGGGTAGCGATCGCGAACTTGAATGTTAAAATCCAGTCCATTTAATAAGCCTTGAACGAGTAAGCGGTCATCGGCATTCCTGATGATAAAATCCCGAAAGCCAGTCCCGTGCATAGTTGCCAACACCTGCTCGCGTAATCCTGCCGCTGACTGCTGAGCCTCGCAAAGGGCGGGGGCATCTGGTACGGAGCCCGACAACAATAACGAC
>JAOHHD010000006.1 GCA_028117185.1 Luminiphilus sp. | reverse complement strand
ACGACATGCCGGTACTCGTTGAGCCATTTGATTACATCGGCCAATTCACCTGATGACTGCGCTCTCCCGCAGCCCCTATGTGATCATTGGTGCCGGGATTCATGGGCTCAGCACCGCTTACCACCTCGCGATACAACTGAAAGCGACTGGGAGAGGCACCGGTCGGGATATCATTGTCCTGGAGAAATCGGGTATCTGCGCCGGCGCAACGGGCATCGCCTGTGGCGTGATCCGCAACAACTATTTTCAGCCGGCCATGCGCGAGCTGATGGCGCACTCGGTGAACATTTGGGAGAGCGACCGAGAGACCTACAGCTATCACCCCGTGGGCTATATGCAAATCAGCTGCGAGTCGATGCACGAGGACGTGGCAGCCATCCATGCCCAACAACAGGCGATTGGCTACGAATCCGTTTTTATTGAAGGTGCCGCTGACAGCGAACGCTACATGAAGGGCCTGTTTTCCGATTGGCGCGCCCAGGGTATTACCTCTGTACTCCACGAGAAGCCCGGTGGCTACGCCAACAACAGCCTGGCAATGCGGGGCCTTGCGGCCAAGGCCGAGGCGCTCGGGGTCCGCATTATCAACGGCATCACCGTGACTGCGCTCGAGAGCGACAACAGCGGCGCGATCGTTGCAGTCGTCACCGATCAAGGACGCATCGATTGTGACTATACCGTCGTAGCAGCAGGCCCCTGGGTCCGCAGCTTTTGGGAAATGCTGGAACTGCCAATGGAAGTGAATATCCGCAACGCCGCAACTGATGAGATCAGCGAGGGCATCCCCATGTGGATTTACTGGTCACTTCAGGAGGGCACGCTAGGCGTTGACCCCACACTGCAGGTCACCAATGAAGGCAACATGCCACCCGTTATCCATGTGGATACCGATGCACCCCTGCACTCAGATCAAGACGGCCGGCTGCTCACGGACACGATGTGGGGCATCTACTACAAGCCCGACTTTCACTTTGACGGCGTTCAAGGTGGGGCGGCCCCTTTTATCGTCGACAAACCGGCGGCCGAGGTGGCGGTGGACCCTTACGGCCCGGATTCACCAGAATTCGTGGTGGGACCCGAATTTGCCGAGATGTGGGTATCGGCTCTCGCGCATTGCCAGCAGCGGTTCTCCGGCACCCTGCCCCGCTTTAAGCGAGAACCCTCGGGAGGTATTGGTGCATTTACCCCCGACAGCTTCCCAGTTTTCGATGCTATGAAAGAAAATTGTTTTGTCATTGCAGATTCTAATCACGGCTACAAAATGATTGGCGTGGGCGATCTCGTCGCGCAAACCATCTGCGGTAGTAAACCGGATTTGCTCAACCCCTTTCGCTTCTCACGCTACGCCGAGGGTGATCTTCATCCGGTGTCGAATAGCCCTTTCCCCTGGAGCTAGTGGATTGCTTTACCGCGACTTGATGACTGTGCGGTTGAACCACCGTCGCGCCATCGCGAGCCAGCAAAAAAGCCATTTTCCCTGCCCCCACAGAGGCGTAGAATCATGACACCAACCCGCAAGGTGTGACCGATGACACCAACCGACACGCTTGCCACCACCGCTTCAGTCAGCCCCCACGGGTTAGCAGACCCTGCTATCACGCAACGCGCTGCGCTGCCCAATCGCGCCTATACCGATCACAAGGAGTGGCTGCGCGAACGCAGTGGGGTCATGGCAGCAACGTGGGCGGGACTCGGATTTAGCGCCGATATCGCCGCCTCTGGCGCCGTTTTTCCGATCGTCTTTATGGGGCTACCGTTACTCATGGTGCGCGACCAACAGGGTCAGGCGCATGTGTTTCATAACGTGTGCCGTCACCGCGGCATGCAGCTGGTGGCCGAGGCCGGCGAAGCGGGATTGATGATTCGCTGCCCCTATCACAAGTGGGGCTATGATCTGAGTGGTCAGCTTAGGGCCACTCCCAATATCGGTGGCATGGGCGTGCACGAAGTTGCCGGATTCAACTGCGCTGACCACGCCTTATCCGCGGTGCGCTGTGAAGAGTCGATGGGGGTCGTGTTTATTAATCTTTCTGGGGAGGCACCCTCGCTAGCGGAACATTTAGCGCCTCTTGTATCGCGTTGGCGTGAGCTCGCTGGCGACAACTTTGTGCAGCAACTGACCGCCGACTCAGGCGAGTACGGCTCGATGGAGCTGGTGCTCCACAGCAACTATAAGCTGGCGGTCGAGAACTACTGTGAGTCTTACCACCTACCTTCCATCCATCCAGATCTCAATACCTACTCACCCCTCGATGCACACTACAATTTAGTGGTGGAGCCGCTGGCATCCGGTCAGGGTACGCGGGTCTATGATCTGACGCGCGGAGACAATCAAGCGCTGCCGCTCTTTTCAGGTTGGGACAGCCAACAGCTGAAAACCGCCGAGTACCTGTCGCTCTACCCCAATGTGCTTTTGGGCATTCAAGCCGACCACTTTTTTGTCATCCTGCTCACGCCAGAGGCCGCCGACCAGACCCGCGAACGGCTGCAGTTTTTTTACGCTGACCAACAGGCCCTCACTGACGATTTCAGCATGCGACGTCAAAGCCTTCACGAGGCTTGGAGTTTGGTATTTGCAGAGGACATATCGGTCGTGGAGGGCATGCAAAAAGGTCGCGCCTCCCCAGCGTTCGATGGCGGGTTGTTCACGCCACTAATGGATATCCCAACGCATCACTTTCATCAATGGCTGCAACAGGGCGTGACCAACCATCAAGGCCCTCGCTCTAAATAGACACGCTCGATGTATTGGCTTGACCCTATACCCCGCAGCTATCCCGCAACTATCCCGCAGCTATCCCGCAACTATCCCGCAGCTATCCCGCAGCGCGCACAGGCTGTTTCTGCGCAGGCTGTGCCCAAGCACGCTGAAGACAGCGTGCTCTATGAGCTTAGGGCCTTACACATCATAAGGCAGCGAGTGATTAACGCCTGATAGCAGTCGCCAGGAATGCGAAATTCTGGCAAGTCGCCATCGCTTCCCAGCTGGCCTCTAGCGCTGAGCCAGACCAGCTTGCCATACCCGCCTCTAGCGCTGCCTCGTCACCGAACAGGTCGAGCCATACAAAATCGGCGTCGGCGAGCTCAAACTGGGGCTCCATCAGGTAGTACCCATAGTTATTAGATTCACCCTCTAGGAGCGATGCGTCATACTCGGCACGAAAGGCTGTGAGTGATGCCGCGTCTTGCCCTTCATTAAAGGAGCAAAAGTCGAATCGAGGATGAAAGGTGCCACCCACCGCGATGTCCGCCATGCCGTCATGACCTCCGGCGGGCTTAAACGTATAAACGTTCTCAGGTTCGTAGGACATGGCACCGGCCAATTCTGCGGACCAGTCGTCGACTTGATTGGCATTCCAATCGGCCCAACCGGCTTCACGGGCCTCACTAGAGGGCCATAGGACCACCCAGATCAGATCGTAATCATCGGTCTCGAACTGGGGCACCAATACATTAGCGCCGAGCATGTTATAGCCACCCGCATCGATGCGCGCGTTCCATCCATCAATAATGTCCGCCATCTGCGCATCGGTCATATCGTCTGCGGTGTTATTCCAAATGTAGTCAATTAGCAACTCACCGGCAGCCGCACTACTTTGCATCGGTGTCTCTGACACCTCAGGCGTAGCGACCTCAGGCACAGCCACCGCGGCAGGCTCGTCGCTTTGACCACAGGCGGTCAGAAAAAGGGTGAGCGACGCAACAACAAAAAACGTTTTCATAGTGATTAACTCCTATTCATTTTTTTGGCGAATTTCAATGACAATCCAGTAAACCGAATTTTTAGGGGACCTTCAAGACAATACGTGTCGCAGCATAACCCGCAGCATCACTTGCTCTGTTACATTTTGGGGTGCTGACTGACCGTGCCGCCCTCCACAGGAAACTGCCCCCCCGTGCAAAAACCAGATTCATCGGACGCCAAAAACAGCGCCATGGCGGCCACCTCTTCGACCGTTCCCATTCTCCCCAATGGAGACATCTGATTGCAGGCTGCTTCGACTTCAGGCGCTTGTGCAATCGCCGTTTTGAGAATATTGGTGAGGGTTGCGCCGGGATGAATAGAATTACAGCGAATGGTCAGGCCTGCATTGGCACAAGACACTGCGACCGACTTGGTGAGTCCCACCACACCCGCTTTCGAAGTGGTATAGGCTACGTCAGGGATCGCCAGGTAGGAGGTGGACGACGCCGTGTTCACAATAGAACCACTGGATCCGGCGGGGTTATCGCGCATCAGCGCAATGGCGGTTTGGCAGCCGAGCATCATACCGGTGAGGTTAATGCTCAGTAGTTGGTTCCAAGTGGCCACGTCTACGGTCATGATGTCGGCGTTGCTGACGATGCCCGCGTTATTAATCATCACATCTAAGTGGCCAAAGTCTGCGCGGACTTTTTCTGCCAGGGCCAACCACGCCTGCTCAGAACTGACATCGAGCCGCACGAACTCTGCGCCGCATTCAGCCGCGACTGCGGCACCGCTTGTCTCATCAACATCAGCTACTAACACGGTGGCGCCCTCCGCACAGAATCGGCGCACAATCCCCTCACCAATGCCCGAGGCACCGCCCGTTACCAACGCTATCTTGTCCTGCAATCGCCCCGCCATACCTGGCTCCTCAACCGTCATCGAGGTTGGAGCGTAGCATCGCCGATCGCAAACGAATATCGTCTTTAACGGCACCTTGGTGGTTGAACATTGTTTTGTTAACTAACGCAAAGACAGCGAGCGCCGCCTGTTGGGAAATGGGTTGCCAAAACGCCTGTCACGTAGACTGGTTTCAGACCGAACCATTGAACCGCAGCGTCCTACGCTGCGGTTGCATGCCCTCCCTAGTGTGCCGTCCGTGGCGATGTCATCCCTGACCTAAGGTAAGCCGCGCTTGACCGGCTGAGTTTGCACCTTCAGCGCACATTAGCGAGCGGGCAGCGACGTTCACGAGGGCACACTGCAGCCGGGGCTTGCGCTCGCGGCGGACGCTTTGTCGATGAAGCGATCCTGAGCAACGCTGAAGATCAACAAGCCGTCTACCTCGACCTCCGTGTTGACCTGCGTATCGTAAAGCGTGTCGCCCAAGGCCACTGGATAGCTCGACTTAAAGATAATCTCAGAGGCAAAGTCGACGGGTAAAGTCCCACCCTCAAGCTGCCTCACCACGTCACCAGTCCTCGCTAATCGGGCGCCCTCCCCGAAGGTATCGCGGCAGGCCGCTGAGAGGTTCCAAAAGGCAGGTAGATCATTACCCGTGCTGTACACGGCGTCTGCAATACCCGCGTAGCGGTATCGGTATAAATCAAATTCTTGGCGCAATGCCTCTATCTCGTCGGTCACCGCGCTGATATCGATCGCCTCTAGACGGCCTAAAATCTCGCCCAGATCAATATTGGCGGCCTCTGCTTGCCCCAGAAAAGACTCCAATAGCCCCGCAAGATCACTGCTGTCGTTATCAGCGCCATCGAACAAATCGTCAAAAAATGACATGAGCCCTGCAGAGCTGTTCGCTTGAGTTGACTGGGCGGCTTGGGTCCAACCGGTCACGGGCGTCATCACTAAGATCAATGCCAAGGTCCATGATTTCATTACGTCGCATCCTATCGCTTAAATAGAACACTCAGTATTGCATCGACCAACCGGGGCTTCTTGACGGCCTCCGCCAATCATTTGACGAAACCGGTCAGAACACCGCACTGCCCAAAACCCGACTCGACAACAGCAACGGCCAGCCAGCGTGGCCCCGCATCGACGCTACCAGCCGCGAGACCCCGGCACCCCCTTAAAGGGACCCACGAGGTTTGAGGTAATCCAGCCACCATAAAAATCCCCCGCCTGGGCCTGCACCTGCTCTCCTTCGACAAAACAGGCATCGACCTTCGAGGCATAAAAACTCAAGTAATCGGTGATGGGCTCAAATAGCTCAGAGGGGCGTCGATAGGTCCAGCTCACATTCGCCACAGTCCCCGACGCGCCCTCAAGATCAAAATAACTGGCGGCACCTTTCCATTCGCAAAAGGTGCGATGGTCGCTGTTGTGCAATTGCGAGAGATCCACGGCATCAGGCGGAAAATAATAGGTGGGGGGATGCGAGGTTTCTAAGGTCCGAAACCCTCGCGTGGTTTCTGCCAGCACCCGGCCGCCGTGAACGATCCTGAGATTGCCTGAAAACGGCTCGCAAATGGCCGGCCGCGGATAGTCCCATACGTTTTCAATTTGCATCGTCATGACGCTTCGGTCCCCGCTTGTGGTTAATCGATTCAGTGGTCGCTACGGCATCATCCGCCATGGACTATGTATCGCCATGGACTAAGTATCGCCATGGACTAAGTATCGCCATGGACTAAGTATCGTGATCAGCGATCCATGGGCTCAAGGTAATGCAGTGCAAACAAGCACTCATCATCCATCCAGGTCTGAACGCGCCGCAATCCCGCCCGGGCGGCGAGATCAGAAAAGCCATCTACCGTGTATTTATAGGAGCTCTCAGTGTGTATGCGCTCACCGGCCGACAAACCGATGTCATGCCCACTGATGTGAACGGTCTGGTCCTGCGCACTGATCAGATGCATCTCAATGCGCCGCAACGTCTCATCATAAAAGGCGTGATGCTGAAAGGCATCAGGCGCAAAGTCGGACCCCACCAGATCATTCACACGCTGCAGGATGTTGCGATTAAATCGTGCTGTCACACCCGCGGCGTCGTTGTAGGCCGCCTCCAGTCGATCGGCGGCTTTGTGCAGGTCAACACCGATCAGCACGCCGCCATCAGATCCAATGAGGCTCACCGCCTGCTCTAAAAAATTGAGGGCGGCCTGTGGGTCGAGATTGCCAATGGTCGACCCGGGATAAAACAACACGCGACGCCCCGCAGGAAGGTGCGCCTCAAAGGACAAAAAGTCGCGAAAGTCAGCGCAGAGCGCGCTCACCGAGAGCCAAGGATAAGCCGCCGCGACCTCCTGCGCCGCGCTGAAAAGAAAATCGGCAGAGATATCCAGAGGCACAAATGCAGCGGGCTTAATCGCATCCAGTAACAATCGGACTTTGGCGCAACTGCCCGCACCGGGCTCGATGAGCACGCTACCCTGACCGCAATGTTCGGCAATACTGTCCCGCTGCGCTTTGAGAATACTGACCTCAGTGCGCGTGGGGTAATACTCAGGCAGCGCCGTGATCTGCTCGAACAAAGCCGACCCCTCGGCATCGTAAAACCATTTTGGATCCAGCGTCTTGGGTTCTGCCTGCAGACCCGCCAAGATTTCTTTATGGCAGTCATCCGGTGCCGGGTGGGCATCAAAAAAACTGATATTTGCCGGTGCCAACGAGGGCGGCTTGCTGTTCATGACGGATCCTATGCGCTGTCGCGTGCGAGGCGGAGGCCGGTAAACTGCCACCGGTCTTCGGGATAGAAAAAATTGCGGTAAGAGGGCCGCAAGTGCCCTGGGCTGCTCACACATGAGCCACCGCGCAGCACCCACTGATTACTCATGAACTTGCCGTTGTATTCACCAATGGCACCCTCGGCCGCACTGAATCCGGGGTACGGCACATAGGCGCTGCGGGTCCACTGCCAACAGGCATCGTCAAGCTGCTGCAATCCTTGCTCAGCGCTGTCTGCGGGCTTTGGATGGAGATCTACGGAACCGGTGTCAGCGGGCGCCGCGTTGGTGCCAGCGGCAACCTCCCACTCCTGCTCTGTCGGCAATCTCGCCCCCGCCCATCGCGCGTAGGCCTCGGCCTCATAGCCACTGATATGAGTGACCGGCGACTGTGGACTGCGAGACACCAAACCCTCAAGGGTGTATTCCTCACTGCCCCGCCAGTACAGCGGCGCCGTCCAGTTCTCGCGCTGCACGGTATTCCAACCATCTGAGAGCCACAATTCAGGGCGCTGATAACCCCCGTCGGCAATAAACTGCGCATACTCGCCATTGGTGACCAGTCTCCGAGCCAGCTCAAACGGTGCGATGTAGACCTGATGGCGGGGTTGTTCGTTGTCGAAACAAAAGCCGGCGCCATCGTGGCCGATGGACATCAGTCCGCCGTCAACAACTGACCAGTCCAGCGGCGCTGTGACGCCGTCAGAACTCTTCGGTGCCGCCGCAGACGAATAAGCGGGGGACAATGGATTGATCGACAATGAGTATTTGATATCGGTAAAGAAAAGCTCCTGGTGCTGGCATTCATGCTCAATACCCAATCGCACCCGAGCGTGAATTGTCTCGCGCGCGGGATGCGTGTCGTCCGCGAGCAATTGCAAAATGGCCGCCTCAACCGTAGAGCGATAGTGGTAAACCTCCTCCAGCGAGGGACGTGACAATAACGCGCGTTTCGGCCGGGGAAATTGCTCACCAATGCCGTTGTAATAAGAATTAAACAGCATCTCATAACGCGGATTCTCGGGCTCGTATCCGTTGAGGAAGGGCACCAAAATAAAAGTCTCGAAGAACCACGTGGTATGCGCCAAGTGCCACTTAGGCGGGCTGGTAAAGGCCTCCGCCTGAAGAGAATGATCTTCAATGGATAATGACCGGCAATGACTCAGCGACGCTTGCCTGACCTCACGGAACCGCGCGACTAAATCCAGCGACCCGACGCTTGCCTGATTCATTTTATTTGCGGTTCCCTTTGCACCTGCCCACCGACCCACACGGTGTCGCCTTGAACGGCACCATACAGCAGACCTCCCCCAGGAGATAACTGCGCTGCCATGATTGTCTGGTCAGTGTAGCGTGTCCGAGCGCTGGCGGTGATTAGGCGCATTGCTGACCCGGTGGCCGTGTCCTCGGCGGACCCATACTGAGGCGCAAAATAACGAAAGCAATAAGGCATCGGGGTAGCGTTATTTTGTGCGCATCGAACATACACCAGTAGCGCCCGATCGGTCAGCGCTTTCAATGCCTCGCCGGGGGGTGTCATGGCGGCCAGTTCATCGGATGACTGCAACTCGACCAGCAGATAGCCCGACGCAGTGCCAACCCGATCGCAAGACAGTGCGGCACCGGGCAAAAGACGATCAATACCCTGGAGGAGTGCCGAGGGCGTGAGATCAGGATAGGGAAATTGCAGCCAGATGAGCGCGCCCTCCTGACGAAAGGGAATGTGAGTAGCGCCATTGAGCAGCGCGCCATCGCACCCCCATCGCGCCCGCCAGAACGCGGCACTGCAGAGCAGACCATGCCCACAGCACTCAATCGGCCTACCCTGATCAGAGAAGCAACTGACTTCGGCTCGCCGCTCACCCAGATCCCGGGTCAGGCAGCGTGTGGTTGGCCCTGCCGGTAATTGATCGGGCAGTGCGGTCGCGAGTGCGCGCAGACCACATAGATTGCCCTCGGCCGCTTCACCGTAAAAAGCGCGAAAGTGCTCGTAGGTGTCATCAGACATACCGTCTCCATCACGCTATTTGCGGCCACACTCGGTCGGCTTTGCCGCTGTTCGCAGGCCGCCCCTTAGCTTCATTACGCTGCTGGTTCTGATTCGGTTGTCATACTAAGCACCCGGGGCAGGCAACTTCACTAACGTTGGACAACAGTAATACATTTTTCCGTGAGATTCGCCTCACAGCGGACTTACGAAGGAAGCCCCGCCATCGCCATATGCAGCTTTTAAATTCAGCTCACAAAATGGCTGAATTTCGGCTAAGTTATGCCACCATATTCTGTCCGAGAACAAGTTATGGAAACGAAAAATACGACCGCCACACTGATCGAGGCGATCGAAGAGCTACGAAATCATGAACGCATCAGACAGCTTTTAGCCACTTACTGTCGTTGCCTAGATGAGTATGACATCGCAGGTGTTGCAGCCTGCTTCAGTAATAACGCCGTAGCCGACTATGGCGCGGGACGCGGCGGCGCCATTAAGGGCAGGGACAACATTGCTGCACGCATTGCCAGTGGCCAAAAGGTGTTCCGCCGAACACACCATCAAATCGGGCAGATACTGATTGACCTGAGGGGAAGTAAGGCAAACACCACAACCTACCAGATTACCTGGCATGAATTGCAAGACGGTACTCAGGAACTGGTCTGTCTGCGTTACATAGACCAACTCAAAATGGCTGATGGGGGCTGGTTGATCAGCCATCGACGGGTGGAGGCAAGTCTTGTTAACGGCTTCGAAGGTACGGAGTGGAACTGGGTGAAACGGCTGGCCCCTTGAGGCATCGATCAGACTAATTGATCGAGTAAGTTTTTGGTGAATGGACGAAGCTCAGCCGCACGGCCGTCTGCGACCAGCGTCACCCAGTCTGGGTTTGCCAGCAAAGCGCGACCAATTGCCAAGAGGTCAAAATCCCCTCGGTTCAAGCAGGCGTCAATGAGTTCCAGTTGCTCTGGTGCTGCACTGGCCGCTGTTTTTCCTTCCGCCGATTTAAAGTCGTTACCCAGCGTGACTGAGCCTACAGCAATAGTAGGTTTGCCAGAAAGCTTGCGCACCCAACCAGAAAAACTCAGATCGCTCTCGGTGAAAGCCGGCTGCCAGAATTTGCGTGTGGATGCATGGAAAATGTTGGCACCCGCATCTACCATCGGCTTTAACCAAGTCTCCAGCTCATTCGCGGTGGTTGCTACCTGAGCCTCATAATCAAGCTGCTTCCATTGCGAAATTCGTACCGAAATTGCAAAGCCCTCGCTGGTCGCCAGCCGACATGCTCGAATAATATCAGCGGTAAAAGCTGCGCGATCAGACAAGCTCCCGCCGTAGCGATCACTGCGCAGATTTGTTGCGTGCCAGAAAAACTGATCAGGGAGGTAACCATGAGCCGCATGAATTTCGATTCCATCGAAACCACATCTATGTGCCACAGCAGCTGCGGCGGCAAAATCTGAGATGGTGCGCTCGATGTCTGCTGGCGACATTACTGCCCCAAATGATTGCTCTGGCCCCGCTAACCCAGACGGACTAAGTCGTCGCACCACATCATCAACGGAATCATGCATGCCAATTAGTGACGGCGAGAAAGCGCCTACATGCCAAAGCTGTGCGAAAATTTTGGCGCCACTAATATGGACGGCATTCACAAGCGGCCGCCATGCAAGCTCTACCCCTTCTCCATAAAGCCGCGGCACGCTATTACCAAAACCTCCATCGGCGTTGACCGAGCAACCCTCAGTAATAATCAACCCGGTACCGCCCTTTGCCCGCAGCGCATAGTAATCCCGATTGCTTTCGTCAGGCAAACCGTCGGCGCAGCACTCACGGGTCATCGGGGCCATTACTACGCGATTTTTTAAGGTTAACGCGTCGAGTCGCACAGAGCTCAGCAGAGAGTGATTAACAGACATTAATGAAGTATAGGGCAGACGGGAGGACCGAGTAACAAGGACGCTTTAGCGCCTAGGTAGGATGCTTCAGCTTGACTTAGGTTGGAACATTGCAAGTCGCCAAGCGGACCCTAGTGGAGTGGCAATAAGTGCCTACCCAGCCTCAGCGTCTGCAATCACAACGTTTATCTAGAGAACCCAGCTTCCTGAGAGAGATACATTGGATTCAAGCCCGCCAACCCCTCACGAACGGCCATGTCAGGATCACCCATAACGATAAAGTTGACCGGCGTCACTGCAGCCATGAAACGCTCAGCAAAACCACCAAATGACTGCAAATGAACCATCGTAGCCGCCGAATCTCGATAACGCTCATTGATCTGGCAGATCCGCTTTTCTTCATCGAAGTACCACTCATAAATCAGAGTATCGGGCTCATTTTGAGTTGCCGCTACCATTTCACTCATCAGCGCTATAAAAGCGTCTAACTGACCTTCATTGACCGAGACCTCCAACAACCAATGGACTGTGCTGTTCATGTAACTTCCCCTAATTTATCTACTGAATTAACAATGACTTACCGGATATTCCGATCTGTTCGCGCCTGGTTGAAACGCTTCTGTCAGGTTACCGATAAGCCTATCTTTTATATCCTTTTTACCGCCCAATGAATAAATCTCTATCAGATTGATCAGAGCATTTTCTGACACCACCGCCTCTTGCTCCGTAAGTGCATTAAAGCTGTTGACGACATTACAAAGGCGCTGTTTATTTGCACTGACTAAAATGGTGGCGTGCATTAATAATGCGACGTCCTTGTAATCCTTCGACATCGGCACACAACGCTGGGATGTGCCAATCAATTTTTTACCTGACACGACGATGTTGTACCTGCCATCACAATAACAATCGGGCACAGACCCTATCTTGCCCACTGCTCCAAAATCAGAAATAGATTGAAGCAATTTGCCGCAAAACCATGAGTAAGAAGCGTCTGCAGAAAATCTGTCTGTGAACTTAAATCTATTCACATACGAGAGATTCAGTACCCCGGGGCCTAGAGGACAAATGGTGCCGCCCGTGCTGCGAATGAAAATTGGCCAACCTCTCGCCTGAAGTGTGCTCGCGGCCATCTCAAAATGCGGCAATTCGGATTCTCTTTTGCTCACAATGACCGATGGCGTCGCGATCCAAAGCCGGAGGTTCGGAACGGCATGCCCTGCCCTCAGGCTGAAAAGGTTGTCGTCATCCTGTTTCAGCTCAATGACTGGATCCGCATGATAAGACGCCGAAAAAGCGGAGGGGGGCATATCGCGGCTAGCGATCATTCGGTGCGACGATGGCGTACTTTTTCATTCTTCGATAAACGGTCGATCGCGCGAGATTCAGTTCCAGTGCGACATCCGTAATGTTCCACTTATGTTTCTGCAGGAGTGCGATAAGACTCTTGGCCTTCATTGGGTATTCGTTCCCCAACGCCTCTTTTTGCAGCGAGTCATCAACCCCCGTCATTGCCGCAGATGGAGATAACTCGTTACTCCGCACCTCGGACCTTATTTCATCTGGCAAATCATTTGCTTTAATGACCCCGTCATCGGTCAAAGCCATCGCAAACTGCAACACATTCCGCAACTGCCGACAATTTCCAGGCCACGGATAACGCGCAAAAATTTCCTCAACCTCAGTCGATACCTGAAAGTGTGTCCTGCGTAATTTCGACTCTTCCGCCACGATGTTCGCGACAACAAAGGAAATATCCTGACGATGCCGCAAAGCAGGTAGCTCCAGCGTAGCGCCATTAAGACGATAATACAGATCCTCTCGAAAACCGCCTCGCGCTATCAACACTCTCAAATCTTTGTGGCTCGCTGAAATGACATGCAGATCTGCCCTTTTTGGCTTATCCGAGCCGAGCGCTAAAACCTCTCTCTCAGCAAGCACTCGCAATAATCTCGATTGCAAGTTCAAAGGCATATCGCTGATTTCATCCAGAAAAAGAGTGCCTCCATCGGACTGCATGATTAAGCCCTTTTTACCTTGTTTCCTGCCGCCCGTAAAAGCGCCTTGCTCGTAGCCAAAGAGCTCACTTTCAATCAATGACTCGGGAATTGCCGCACAATTAATGGCTACAAACGGCTTGATACTCCGAACGCTACTATTGTGAATAGCCCGCGCCATCAACTCCTTGCCTGTACCTGTCTCACCACTGATGATTATATTTAAGTTTTGATCAGCGAAACGCTTGGCTTTGGTAATGGAGGCCTGCATAAGCGGCTCCTCACCAGCGATCCGATCAAACGCATTACGATGCCCGGAAAGAAAGCCCGCTCTCGGTTTTGAAACGGATTTTCCAGTAGGTGGCGTAATGTCCATATAGAACAACTCTCCGGCTCCCCTTACCGTTATCGTATTGTTGATCAAATTGACTGGGCCAGACGCCACAGATAACAAGTCATCAATCGAGGTTTCAAAATAATCGCTAATCGAACTGCCAATGACGTCTTTAACGGAACAACCGCCGTTTAGCTCGTTTACGGCCGCCTGTGTCGCACCAAGAATCATCCCGTCACCATCAATGGCAATCAAATTCTCTTTATTCACGTCAACAAAAACGGGCGTTTTGGCGTAGCGCAAAATCCAATGACTACTAAAGTGGTTCAGGAAATTCGCACTTTCAATCATCTTGGCATGCATCATGACGAGTTGAAGCGCGAGAAACTGACTCTCCTTTGCTAACGGCGAGCTCATAGACGAGACATCCAGAATAGCTAGCAAATTGCCATCAGGCGCAAAAATAGGTGCCGCAGTGCAGGTCAGATCAATGTTGGCGGCATAGAAATGGTCCGTTTTATGGCAAATAATCGCTTTCCCAGTGCTTAAGCAGGTGCCGACCGCGTTAGTACCCGCATACCGCTCTTTCCACGAAGTACCCAAGTAAAGTCCCGCTTGTTTTGCCTCCCGGTCGTACTTTCTATCACCGATGTAATCGACCGTAACACCCTCGCCATCAGTGAGCAGCATGACGTAATTGAGACTAGAAATTTGTTTATAAAAGGCTTCCATGCCTGTTCGCGCGACCTGCAAAAACCCCTCAACCTGACCCTGATGTTCTTTTATTGCTGAGGAATCGAGCACATATCCGCTGGGCGGCTTGCCCGGATCGAGTCCGAATTCCCTATCGCAACGCATCCAAGACTGCCTAATGACTTCGTCGGCTATTCCATCAGCGCTAGCAGCATGAACATTACGAGTGACCCTAACAATATGCTGCTTGTGCAGGTTTCCATCCACGGTTAACAACCCATCACGTACTGATGTTCTCGAAGAAGACGCAGCGCTCGACCTGCCGTGGGGATTGATGGGCCGGTGTTACTGGGCATCGCTTTGCATCTTCAGGTATGCCAACCATTGCATTTTGACCTGATTCATCGCTTGCTGGACTCAGCGCGTGCTATCGCGGGAGGTGTGATCGAACCCATTAGCTGGTTATAAATGCCATCTGGGTCCTCAAAAATAATAAAACCGAATGTTGAGGCATCTCCTTCACAACAAGGCGCAATATCCGACAAGAACTTCACACCACGACTTTTGAGCAATGCAATATCTGCCTCCAAATCAGTTGTACCCCAGTTGATCCGCTGCAATCCCAAATGGTTAATCGGGGCTGGATACGGTGGCCCAAGGGAAACTGGTTTTGTCCACTCGCTTAATCGGATTTTAGAACCATCAACACGGTGGTTTAACATGACTCCGGTCCTATCTATATCAGCATCTATCCCTAAGGCCTCGTAAAGTAGATTACTGTCTGCCACAGCACTACTTTCTTCTGCTTCCAGTCCCAACATAGCATAGAACTTTTTTGAACATGCCAGATCAGTGACGTTGATGTTTAGGTAATCGACTTCAGCGCTCTTACCTGATGACTGGTGCAGAGCAATATAGGTGCCGTCAGGATCTTTGATCATAGATTGCTGCGCGCCGTTTGAAAGCCGCACGGGCCCGGTCAGATCCGTCCCACCTGCTTCCTCTAGCTGCTCACCGAGAGCAATAATATCGTCGTCAAATAAAGAAAAATAGCTGATCCCGAGATGGTTGATATCTGCATAGGGAGGCTCGGATCTGGTTGGCTCCAACCACTCGATAATATCGATAAATCGGCCCGTCGGAACTGTCAAATCTACCGGACCATCAGGCAGCTTACCCAAATAGATCAGCTCGGCTCTTATTTTGTATAGGTCGTCAATCCCGACACCGTTGCTGACCTCAATGGAATTGGTTTCGGGGAACGGACCAACCTGATCCAAAAATCCCAGCGTCCGATAAAACTGCTTAGCTTCGTCAAAGTCACTGACATTAATATTGAAATGGATCCGTCCAGTGACATGGAGCTGTTGCTCAGGATTGGTCTCACTGATCGGGCACTCAGCGAAGAGGTCCCCCGCTGAAAACGCAAGCACAGCGGATAACATTGCAGTAACTGAGGTTTTAGTTTTCATCTTTTGCTGCCTCTCTTGAAAAACGACTTTAATCGGGAGCGCCCGTTATCGTTGCTATGACATCGCCTTTATCAATCAGCTGGTCTTGGTGCTTCACAATAACCAAGGTTCCAGTCGCCGGAGCTACAATTTCAAACTGAATTTTCTCCGCCATGATCTCAGCAAGCAGATCACCCTTATCTACCTCCGCCGCGTCGCTGACAAACCACGTTGTTATGACAGCTTCAACTTCCTCTTCCCAAAGGTCAATGGGGATGGTTACCTGGTGAACAGCGCTAGACATCAGTTTGATGTCGCTCTTAGACAAGCGCGCACTATTTTCTCTGCATTGGGCAGAGCCCACTGTTCCATATGATGCGCAAAAGGAATGGGTATGTCCGGATAGGCAACACGTTGGGGTGGAGCGCGTAATATCGATATATCCCGCTCAACCACGGAGGCGATGATTTCGCCGCTCACCCCGTAGCTCTGATAATCTTCATCTACTACGACTAAGCGCCCGGTTTTCTTGACAGAATTAAAAATATGATCACGGTCGAGCGGCACCAGGGTTCGCAGATCTATCACGTCTGCCGAGACACCCTGCTCATACAGCAGTGCGGCAGCGCGGAGTGAATGATGCACCCCCATACCCAGACTAACGATCGTGACGTCCTCTCCCTCACTGACGGTCGCCGCTTTACCAATGTTCACCGTGTACTCTTCTTCCGGGACATTCACCGTTGCACCGGCTTCAGTGCCTAGCCATCCCATTCCCTGCAAGCCTTTATGGAACATATAGATTACCGGGCTGTCATCACGGATAGCCGCTGTCATCATGCCTTTGGCATCAAAAGCATTACTGGGAACGACGACTTTCATGCCCGGTAGGTGCGCAAATGTGCCATATAGGCATTGAGAATGCTGCCCACCATCGCTGTAGCCGCCTCCGGTCGAAGTCATGATCACGGCTGGCACATTCACATTCCCTCCCGAAAAGTAGGTATTTTTCGCCATCAAGTTATAAATAGCGTCAAAACACACACCGAAGAAATCGACAAACATCAGCTCAACTATCGGCCGCATGCCATCAGCTGCGGCACCTACCGCAGCACCCATAAATGCAGTCTCCGATATGGGCGTATCACGCACCCGTTCA
This sequence comes from Luminiphilus sp., assembly GCA_028117185.1. Next base: position 45,714 of record JAOHHD010000006.1, on the reverse strand, counting down.
GCGCCAAACTCTTCAAATAGACCACGCGTATTGCCGAAAACACCACCTAATGGCCCAACATCCTCTCCCATCACAAATACGCGTTCATCAAGGCGCATTTCCTGAGACATGGCCTCTGCCATCGCGCGCGCTACGGTTAGCTTTCTGTCTTTTGTAGGCATTTTTTTGCTTCCAGTAATTGATCAACACTGCCAAAACATGGCTCAAGCAAAAACGTGATCCAGTGCTGATGCGGGGCTAGCGAACTGACTCTCTCTGGCGAATTGAATCGCCTCATCCACTTCACGCTTGGCGTGCTCCTTGAGGTCTGAGTTGTCCGACTCAGATAGATCACCAGATGCTAATAGCGCTTTTTCGTAAACTAGAATGGGGTCCTTACGGAGCAAATCTTCTTTTTCACCTTCCGGTCGATAGGCTTCTGCATCTCCCATGAAGTGCCCCGCCAGACGATACGTTTCGATATCCAGCAAACTCGGACCCTCGCCGGCACGCGCTCTGCTAATGGCTTCACCCGCCGCTACAAAAATTGCGTCGGGGTCATTGCCCGGGACATACACTCCAGGCATATCGTAGGCGGCGGCGCGCACCGCATTGCGGTCAACAGCAGTGGCCGTCTCCTTCGCAACGGATATTCCCCAAGCATTATCTTCAATGACAAAAATGACTGGCAACTTCCAAACCGCAGCAAGATTGAGTGACTCATGGAAGGCACCCTGATTCGCGGCGCCTTCGCCAAAAAAGCTTACGGCGACCCCTGCTTTATTCTGCATTTTACGAGACAGAGCAGCTCCCACCGCTGGGCCCAATCCCTGCCCCACGATGCCCGAACAAGAGAAATTAACGTCAGCGTCGAAAAGATGCATGTGGCCACCACGGCCTCCACTCAATCCCGTCTCTTTTCCAAAAATTTCTGCGGCCATTCTTTTCAGATCAACACCTTTAGCAATTGCTTGGTGATGAGGTCGGTGAGTCGCTGTCACCACATCTTCTTTGTTCAAATGAGCGCATACTCCGACTGCGCAAGGCTCCTGCCCATTAGACAAATGCATTTCGCCCGGAATGGGGCCGTTGGCCATATTGAAAACGGGTGTCTTACCCTCTAGATAAATCTTTTCTATGGTCTCCTCAAAAAGACGGCTAACCAACATATACCGGTACATCCATTGTTTTTGTTCTGGTGTTGGATTCATGATGAATTCTCAGCTATCGATAATTACATGGGCCGGTAACTGGCGTGGCCAGGCGCTAACGGACCCAACGTGTTCAGCGGATTTTCTTCGCTAATGAGAACGTGATTTTGATCTGGCGCCTGACAGCTCCAATCACACAAGTAGATGCGCTTACTAATTCGCCACTCTTGCCCCCTCTTTTCAAAATCATCCAAGAAACGACCGCCGAACAAGGTATTAATGAGCTGGCCATTTTCTTCGCTGGTCCCCACCGCCAGCGTGTAGCTTTCAGCAAAAGCATTACCGCCATCAATTTTGATTAAGCTATTGGCGGTCATATGCCAACGCCGCGCGCTCCCAGATTCGATATCCTTAAGCTTATCCAACCAGCCGGCGGGGTCCGATTTAAGAAAGCCGTAATCGATATCCGCGTCTGGCCAGAAACAGGAGCTTTGGCCAGGATAGTCCAACCAGTCCAAGGTGCGGCTATACCGCATCAGCACCTCTTCACAGGCTTTTTTATCTAACAATTCATGTATCGCTGGATCCATTTTTTCGTATCCCATCCTGTTAGCTGAGCTGAAGACTTTGCACCGGACGTTACATCATTGGGTCAACTGTTCGGGTCACCTATTCGTTAACGTCATGTGACTCATTCACTACTCACCGATACCCATACCACTGTCGGGCTTTTTGCGTTTTTATGGACCTTGCCAGACGTGGAGCACTCCTAAAGGCCCATGCAGATGGCGCTCACGCTGATCTAGGTAGCAACCAGCTGGTGGTGAGCCGATTGGCTCCCACCTGTTGCCTTATCTCGAACGGGAGCGGAGAACATCCAGATGACCCAGTTACCCGGGTCAACATAAGAATGTGTTGCCGCCGAACATACCCTTTGATCAGAAACTGAGGCTCAAGGTCATGCCGTAGGTCCGCGGCGGCTGGTAGTCCACCAGCCCCACGACACCTGCCGCGACGAAGCTGTTAGATATGTAGCGCTCATCCATAAGATTCATCGCCCAAATACCTAAAGACCAGTTCGAATTCGGATCGGACAGATCAATATTGACATCAACAAGGTTCGTTGGCTGCACCTCCGATCTGGGCGAGTTCACAATGTTGCCATCCCACTTCTTCGATACATATTTGTATTGGATTGACGATCGCAGCTCTAAACTCTGGATCTGAGCGGTGTATTCCAAACCTAAATTAGCAGTTGTTTCAGGCGAGTTTTGCAGCGTCTGACCTGCGAGATCGAGGTTATCCGCACCGTAGACAAAGTCTTTATATTCAGCGTTGAGCAGCCCCAGTGACGCGTTAATTCGAAGGCTGTTAGTCGGCATCCACAGAAGATCCACCTCCAGACCAGATGTTTCCGCATTGGCCGCATTAAGAATTGTGTTGCCGTTGACGGTGTTACCGAAGGCATCTTCAGTGAAGTAGATATTAGCCAGCTGCATGTCGTCATATTGGTTGAAGAATGCCGCCGCATTAAGCCGTAAAGTGCGGTCGAGCAACTCTGTTTTTATGCCGATCTCATAGGTATCCACATACTCTTCATCGAAGGGACCTGAGTCTTCCGGAATGACAATACGGCCCACAAAGCCGCCCGATTTGAAGCCTCGGGCATAATAGCCATAGACCATCATGTCCTCATTCATTTGGAAATCCAGCCCCAGCTTGCCACCTACGTTACTCCAGGACTCACCTTTGGTCACCGGCACATCACCGAGGAACACTTCATACTCACCAGGCGTTTGATTAGCACCCTCGCCCTGCAGATCTTCGGCTATCCCGCGCGTGCCAAAAAAGTTTGAGACAGTGGTATAAAAATCCTGCTCTTCCGATGTGTAGCGAAGCCCTAACTGCAACCGCAACCGGTCGCTAATATCGAAGTAAGATTGGGCAAAAAGAGAGTAGGTTTCCGTACTGCCGCCATACTCGGTCAACTGTCGAAATCCGGGCACCCATCCGATACGAAAATCCTGAAAGTGATCGTAGCTATAGTCGGCATAAAAACCGCCCACCATGACTGTGAGGCGATCCGATAGATCCATATTCAGTCTCAGTTCCTGAGAAAACTGGTCTCCGGAAGTGAGTCGCTCGGTATCATCGATAAAGGCAGGCGTGAAATCCTGATCGTTGAGGTCGTGGAGCTCAAAGTCTTTAAAACCGGTGATCGAAGTGACTTCACCGAGTCCAGTATCCCAACTCATATGCAGGGTTGCCGCATGAGTGTCCATATCTGACACACCCGTCACGTCACTATTTGCTGACAAGTATTTGTCCGGTGCGCGACAGCGAACATTGGCTTGTACACAAGGCTGCTGGTACATGGGTGCGAAAGCCGAGTTCGGCTGACCCTCTGAGGGGAAAACAGTGCCCGCGGCGACATAGGTGATCTCGCCCGGCAAGCTACCACTCACGGTATCTTGAACCCCGTCGCGATGTCGCACCACTGACGCAATCAATCGAGCGGTAAAGCCAGAGTCGTTCTCAAAGAGTAACTGGCCTCTTAAGCCAGAGCGATCGCGCGAGCCCATCGAGGAGCCGTCAACAATATTGGTGACGTAACCCTCACGGTCTTCGCTGGTTCCAGTAATTCTTGCCGATAGCTGATCGGTAATGGGGAAATCAACCGCCGCCTTGATCTCCGTAAGGTCATAGTTGCCAATCCCGATATCAACTTTTGCGCCAAACTCTCCACTAGGTGCGGTGTTCACGACCTGCACCACACCGCCCGTGGCATTGGCACCAAACAGTGTGCCCTGTGGTCCGCGCAAAACCTCAACCCGCTCGATGTCAAACGTATCTAGAAATGAGGTCATATTAAAAAATTGCGGAACACCATCCTCAACAATCACGACTGTGGTCCCGCCATTAGGATCTGGCTCAATGACCCCCATACCTCGAATATTGAAGGCTGAACCATGAGATACGTTGGCAAACGAGTGCACCTGCAGATTCGGGATATAGCCTTGCAGGGACTCCAGTGTCGTCGCATGCATTCGATCCATTTGATCGCCCGATAAAGCGGAAATCGAAATCGGAACATCTTGCAGCGACTCTGACCTTTTCTGAGCGGTCACAATGACCTCTTCTAACCCACTATTGGCGCCCGACTCCTGAGCAACAGTGAACGGCGAGAGCAAAAGCGCACTCACGACCATCGTATTTATTATTTCTTTATTACTGTTATCGAATTTCATTTTGGCATTCACCTTCTTAGAGCAGTCCATAAAGTTCGCCCACTGTGGACGTCCTGTTTTCTGTAGGCAAAAAGCGCTGAAAACTGCTCATGCGCTTAGCCTTTAACTAAAACAATGATGACATTGTCAGTACTCAAATTTCCCATATTGTTAAACTGATGCCAAGCGCTCCAAAGATCGCTAGACCAAACTCCTGTCTCGGTTGGCGCCCGAAATACCCTTATCAACTTTGGTTAGCGCCTTTCTCGCAAAGTTGCCTCTACATGCAGTTAGCAATTAGCGTGCCAACTTTTTCTTAGTTCTACTCCCGTGAAACGCTTTTAAAACGTGGGCGTGAGTAACGTAGCGATGCAGACACATCAATGAGGCACGTCATTTCGCAACATCTGTTGCGAAATGACGCAACAGATGTTGCGTGATTCGTGCTGAGGAGTCTTCAAGCCGGTTGCAACGGATGCCGCAACCGGAGAGAGGGGGAGCCGTTAATACGTGCTTAAATACAGCCAAACGATTGCAGGAATCTAGCTCTCCGGTAACGCAAAGGCTACCACTGCATCGCCGAGATCAGTTTGCATCGAGACGTGCCCTCCGGCGGGAATCACCACATACTGCTTGCCGGTTTTAGGTGAAACATAGGTCATCGGGCCCGCCTGCCCGCCGGCGGGTAACCTGCCCCGCCACAATTCAGCGCCAGTTTCGGTATCAAATGCGCGCAAAAAATTATCAATGGTGCCACTGACGAACGTCAGCCCGCCGCGGGTCACCGCTGTGCCACCAAGATTGAATACACCGGTCGGAAACGCCAGCCCAAAAGGCGCATGGCCATCAGTGGTGCCGATCGACCGCTTCCAAAGCACCGAGCGCGTGGTGAGGTCTACCGCCGTCAATTCCCCCCAAGGCGGTTGATGACAGGGAAATCCAAGGGGCGATAAAAAAGGATTACTAGTAATGCCGTACGGCGTGCCCTTCAACGGATACGCCGCGCCTTCGACGTCGGCGGCGGCACTGACCATGCCACCTGAATTTTCGTCGTCAGCAGCGTCATCTAAATCGCTTCCCCACAGGCTGAATCCAAGCTCGTCGGCCTGCTCTCTGGTGTAGAGTACTTGTAAAAATGGCATCCCGGTGCTGTTCACCAGCATTAAGTTTCGCTCGCTATCAATGGACACGCTGCCCCAATCAACGGCCCCAAAATTACCCGGGTTTTGAATGGTTCCCTGGAGGCTCTGCGGTGTGAAAAGGCCTTCATATCGCCTTTTCTTGAATGCTATGCGGCACCACAACTGATCGAACACGCTACTGCCCCACATTTTCTCTTCGCTCAAATCTGCCGGCGCAAAGCTCGGAAAACCTACAGAGAATGGCTGGGTGGGCGATAAGAATTCGCCTTCCACTGGGTTTTGAGGCACTGGTTTCTCAATGACCTCCGTCAGGGGCTCGCCAGTGCGGCGATCAAGCACGAAAACGTCGCCCCATTTGGTTGCAGTGATCAAGGCGGGAGCGGAAGTGCCCTCTTCCAATGGAAAATCCAACAAGACCGGTTGCGCACCGATGTCATAGTCCCAAATGTCGTGGTGCACAGTTTGAAAGCTCCAGCGGACATTTCCTGTCGCAGCGTCTAGCGCCACGATTGAGCCGGGGTAGCGATCTTGTTCAGCGGACCTAAACCCACCAAAAAAATCGGGCGGGACATTACCGGTGGGCAAATAAACAAGGCCAAGCGCCTCATCGGCGCTGATCACCGACCACACATTTGCGGTGTTAAGAGGATAAGACTCTCCCTCTTTTAGCCGCGCGTGGGCAGTCTCATGTAGCACATCCCACGCCCATACCAGCTCACCCGTGTGCACGTTGTAGGCACGAACCACTCCCGGAGGCTGTTGGGTGGATTGGTTATCCATAATGAAGGAGCCGACCACCGCGATGTCGCCGATAATTGCCGGCGGCGAGCTCACATAGTGGTGTCCCGGCATGACCGTGCCGAGCCCGGTTGTTAGATCGACTTCGCCATCAACACCAAAGTCGGGACATGGAGTGCCTGTTTTGCTATCTAATGCCAGCAGCCGATCATCAACAGTTCCCATCAGCAGCCGGCTCGCGCAGACTGAATCAGCGCGTTGTGAGCGATGATGCGATACGCCTCGACAAACGAAGAAGGGAATTTTTTCGCGATTTACCTGTGGATCAAAAGACCAGTTCTCTGCCCCCGTATCGCCGTCGATACTGAAGACCCTGTTACTGGGTGAGCAAAAAAACAAATCCCCTTCGATCTCGATGGGTGTGGATTGAAAAGTAATCTGAGTCGCTGCATCTTCCTCTGTATGAAAGGTCCACGCGGGCTCAAGTTGGTCGACATTGGTGCGGTTAATTTGATCTGCAGCGCTATAGCTATCGCCATCAGCAGACGCCCCATAGTGGGTCCACTGCGGTAGCTTGCCTTCACTACTTAGCGTCAAACCAAGACCAGGCTGCGGCGTAAACTGGGCGTTGGCCACCCCTGTTATCAGGCTCAATAGATAAGTCGACAAGATGATGGGCGACACCCAAAATCCCACTGGCTTGATTTGCAGATCCCTTCGCACCGGGGTTAACAGGAACCCCAATAACAACGCCATCGGTACCGTAAGGCGCGGGAGCAGTGCCCATAGGTCAAAACCACTTTCCGCAATCGCCCAGATAAGCGTCACCGCAGCAAAGCAACAGTAAAGCCAATAGCCGGCCGGCCGACCTTGCCAGGTCCACCAACTGCTGATGAGTAAGGCAACACCACTTGCAACGTAGTAAGGAGAGCCGCCAAGCAAGACCAACTGGGTACCGCCGACCATCAAAACGGAACCAACACCCAGCAATATCACAACGACTAGTTTGGTTATTAAACTCAGGTGACTCATGTTCTGCTCAAAATACTACAAACCGTCACATTCTGCTCCAATACCCGCCATGCTTTCCTGCCGACCGCCACGTCGCCCTAAGCAATACTCTGAACATGAAGTTAGCATTTCTATCGGTCTACCAGAAAGTTTTTTTCCTTTTGCTATTTTGCGCGGCGAAGATCTCAAGAAAATTCGCTATGAATCTGTGCTTAGACTCAGCACACTCTATTGAGGAAGGGCAGACTAGGCGCCGTAGCGGCTAGAGTAAGATTCACAGTGCTACTGGCCCCACTTGATTAAACTGTGGCGGGGCTTCAACTGAGTTAAGTCGTCACAACGGTAAAGGTAACTACTATGTCGAATCACAAAGCGTTAGAGATGTTTGGTCGATCGGGCAACCCCTCTCTGAATGCAGAAACGTTCTCCATTAGGGCCCCCGACGCATCATTTGCGGCCAATGCGCCCGCCGCGACAATGACCTTACAAGGCACGGTCAACAGAACGGGCATATTGCTGGCACTGGTCTTCGTCTCGGCGTCTTATACCTGGTCGATGTTTTTCTCAAGCGGCAATCCTGCAACGGTAATCCCTTGGGCTATCGGCGGAGCGGTGGTCGGCCTTATCTTGGCGCTGGTAACCATGTTTAAAAAACAATGGTCAGGCATTACAGCGCCGTTGTATGCGATAGCTGAGGGATTATTTTTAGGCGCGATTTCGGCCATCTTCGAGGCGCAGTATCCGGGCATTGTGATACAGGCGGTAGGGCTAACCCTAGGCACCCTAGCGTCACTGTTGTTCCTCTATAAAACCGGTCTCGTCAAGCCAACAGAAAACTTCCGACTCATGGTGACCTCTGCGACGATGGGCATAGGCTTACTCTATTTAGTCAGCATGATTATGAATATGTTTGGCTCTGGCGGTATCGGTTTCATTCACTCAAACGGCTTGTTCGGTATTGGCTTTAGTCTTTTCGTGGTCGCTATAGCAGCTTTAAATCTAGTGCTCGATTTTGATTTTATTGAGCAGGGTTCGGAGATGGGCGCCCCTAAATACATGGAATGGTTCGGCGCATTCTCTCTGATGGTTACCCTCATATGGCTCTATCTTGAAATGCTGAGGCTGTTAGCCAAACTGAGAAGTCGATAGTGGATTTTAATACGCTGCTGTTTGGCGGGTTATCGATTTTATCCCTCGCCGTTTTTTTCTACCTTAGCCGTTTTAAGGCGTCGTCGAGACAGACTCAGCGGGAGGATCGAATCGATTGGACTTCCCGACAGTTTTCTCTGTGGAAGGTGTTTCTATGCTGCCTAATCGCCGCTATCGGGGTGGCAGTCCTGGCGGCGTAGAAACCTAACGCCTTGCTGAGTTGGAGTTGGAGTAGGTGATGGGAATCGCATTTGGGCCTGAATCCATTGGTATTGCTATATTCAGGTCTTTGTCGCACCTCCGATACCCCCACAGATACCCCCAAATGGTCGCTGTAACCCCCCCTTTTTTCGGCGTTATGGGAACCCCCTACGCGCGCCGCAGGGGCAGACGGCTGGACAGGTGGCTAGGAACACTCAGCGCAGGATCAGGATGATCTAATTGGGTGCAGCTTGGAATATCAATAATGCGCCATTGGCTTAATGGAACCAAACCTCAAGCCAGGATTGGTGCCAGTTCTCGAAGCGTGAACGCCACGGCCTCGTCCACGCGTAGACGATAGCTGCGCTGGGCCTCCGGCAAGGCCGGATCCGGATCAATCTCGATAGCCGAGGCGGGCATGCAGGCCGGCGCGAGGGCCACTTCCGATTGCAAGGCATACCACTTCGAGACGGAAGCCCTCGGATTGGGCAAATGGACCACGCCGGGCACAGCGTGCAACCAACCAATTTTGTGCTGCTGCGTTCCGCCGTGGCAGATATAGGCATTCGCAACGCTCGCTGCCGTGATCGCGTCATGAATCGATCGGCCATTGAGATAGATGGCTCGCCCGATATCTATCAGGCCCGGCAGCTGAGGGCACCGACGCAACAGTGACGAGAAGTCCTTATCCACACCGCGTCGATAATCGTGAAAGACATCGGGCACCCGGCAATCGGGCATGGAAAAACCGTCGATGAGGATTCCCACAGACGGGTGATCTAGCAGGTGCGGAATCAGCGCCGATAGGAAGTCGACCGTATTGGGACAGTCGCGTGCCCGACGCCGCAGGGACAACCAGATCACGCATCGCGCCTGGTCGGCGAGCCGGTCCAGATCTCTTTTGATGTCCTGATCGGCTTGGCGCTCACAGTAGCTGCGCACCTGGCTTACTAGCGAAGCCGACAGATAACTCGCTCCGAGAAAAACGGCGCGCTGGAACGCCGCGCCCGCGTGCAGATCCGTCCGGTCGTCCCAGGCAGTGACATCGAGCGCTCGAAGCCAGGGAAACAACTGGGCCGCGTCACCCATGGGATCACAGCGAGACACGAATCGGACCTTGTTGAGGCTCAGCGACTGATCAGGCAGCGCGGCCAGGGCGGGCCACCCATTCCAGAGTAGATGCGCAAAGTTGCCATCGCCGAACAAGGCGTGCGTGCGCTGATTCACAGGTGCACGTTCGCGGAGTCCCTGAACGGTGGAGAGCAGATCTTCAACGGGCCAGGGGCTCGACTGCGGCTCGAAGAGACCGCCGCTCGCAAGCGGTCTGATCTCGAGCAAGCGTCCTGCCTCAGCGTCTATCAGGTAACGGAGCGGATAGCCCCATTGCTGAGGTCCGACCAGCAAATAGAACCGCCCACCATCGAACTGGTAGGCGATCTGGTTACTGGCGATCAGATAGCAAGCCTGCAGAGGCTGGGGTTTGCCATCGAATGGACTGATGACCGATCCTGAGTCGTCCTCTAGCCAATCGATCTGATAGCGGCGCAGTGCCTGTGGACCCAGCCACTCGTTCAGGCGCTCGATGTCATTCAGGAATGGCGCGGTCGAATTCATGGATCGAGCATAGCGGAGATGTTGACGCTATTGGCGCCAGTCTTCTTTTTTTCATTTAACGCCACGCCCGAGTGCCGTTTGGTTTGACCAGCAGATACAGACCGCCACCGTCACTGAGCTTGCGCTCACGATCAGCAGGCTTCGCCTCTGCAACCTTGGTGCCCGCTAGCTTCATCACCACACTCCCTGTGTTTTGGGCAATACCCCCACCCGATTTGGCTGATACCCCCGTTGATACCCCCAAAAACCCCACGCAATGTGACAGTCTGGAATGCTAAGCGCGAATGATACCCTGCTCCTGCTTTATATGGCAGGCATAAAAAAGGCGTTTGTGACGCCCTGTGTGGTTGGTTTGGAGCGGGTGATGGGAATCGAACCCACGTCTAAAGCTTGGGAAGCTTTCGTTCTACCATTGAACTACACCCGCAAAATAAGAGGCGCCGCGCTTGGCGTAACTTTGCCGTCACAGTACCTTAACATCGCCGTAACGAGGCCACTCCAGCGGCTTGCATCATTCTAACGCTAACGCCTCCAGTTCGGCGATCAGCGCGGTGTGGTGATCCTTGGTTTTAAATTTGTCCATCACCGCCTTTAACTTGCCATCTTTACCCACGATAAAGGTGGTCCGCAGAATACCGTCGAACTCACGGCCCATAAATTTCTTGGGGCCCCAGGCGCCGTAGCTGTCCGCCACCGCATGGTCCTCGTCACTGAGTAACTGAAAGTTAAGCGCATCGCGCTCTACAAACTTAGCCAGTTTTTTAATGGGGTCAGGGCTGATCCCCAAGACCACCGTGTTCAGCTTTTTGAGCGCTTTTGCCGTGTCACGCAGCCCCTGTGCCTGCACGGTGCACCCCGGCGTCATCGCCTTGGGATAAAAATAGACCACCACCGCTGACTTACCCTTAAAGTCAGAAAGCGAGACCGCGTTGCCCTCGTGATCTTGCAAAGCAAATTTTGGAGCGAGGTTACCAACTTTAGGAAATGGCATGAGGGTCTTCCTTCAAAAAAATCGACTGATGAGATTACGGACAAGGGGCGTCGCAAGATCAATCGGCATGGCTGCGGTCAAGATGCCATCACGATGCCGTCGGCAACCGACGGGAGTAGTCGATCACGGTATTACGGATCGGAAAGTGCTCGGTTTTTCGATCCGATAAGTACTCTGTCATAATTTCATGAACCACCGGAAACGCCAATTCATCCCACGGAATCTCTTGCTCTGAAAACAAAGCGGTCTCGAGGGACTCTGGACCCACACCAAACACCTCGTCTTCTATTTGGCAGCGATAAAAGAGATACACCTGGCTGATATAGGGCACATCAAAAATGCGGTAGAGGTCTAAGTTGATGGCTTTCGCGGCGGCTTCTTCCCAGGTCTCCCGGGCCGCACCTTCAGCCGAGGACTCATTGTTTTCCATAAAACCGGCGGGCAGTGTCCACTTACCGTAGCGGGGCTCGATGGCGCGCTTACAGAGTAAGATCTTGTCGCCGACTGCGGGCAAGCAGCCCACGATCACCTTGGGGTTGACGTAGTGCACCATCGCACAGGCCGAGCAAACATGCCTTAGCCGGTCATCGTCGTCGGGTATTGCTAAATTGACGGTAGCACCACACTCACTACAAAACTTCACGCTTTCTCCTCTGACCGCCATCGCGCGCGACGATGCTGATCGACTGCTTTACTCGCCACCCAAACCTGTCCATCGGGGCCCTGCTCCCGCTTCCAAAACGGCGCGTCGGTTTTCAGGGTATCCATCATCAGCTCACTGGCGCTGATCGCCTCACCCCGGTGCTCCGCCACCGCGCCGACCCAGACAATGGTCTCTGCCACATCGAGCAGGCCATAACGGTGAACAATGCGCCAGCGGCTTAACCCAAACTGATCTGCCGCGCGCTCCCCCAGCGCCATCAGTACCTTTTGCGCCATTTCGGGGTAATGCTCTAACTCCAACTGACTCACCGCATGCGCGTCTGAGTGATCGCGCACATAGCCGGTGAAAGTCGCCACCGCGGCGCCGGGGCGCGGGCCGACCAATTGCGCGTACTCCCTCGCCACATCGATTGGCTCGCGTTGAATAGAAACGGTCATGCTATCCGCCCGTCATGGGGGGGAAAAACGCAAGCTCATCCCCAGCCGTCACCACCGCGTCAGTCCAGACAACCTTGTGGTTCAGCGCGTGCACCAAGTTAGACTGATTGAGCGCCTCCTGCCAAGTGGCACCGCGCTGCGACAGCGCCGATTTCACCGCGGCAACCGTAGCAGTGCCATCGAGCTCAGTCAGCACAAACTCAAATTCTGACTCACCCAGCACCTCGCGCAGCGAGGAAAACAATTTAATCGTGATGCTCACGCTGCCACTCTCCGCTCGCGCCGCCGGTTTTTGATACCAGCTGCGTCATTTCGATACTCATGCCACGATCAATCGCCTTACACATATCATAGAGCGTCAGGGCCGCCACCGAGGCTGCCGTTAACGCCTCCATTTCGATGCCGGTCTGCCCCGTAACTTTACAAGTGACAGTGATCCTCACGCCCGGCAAGTCCTGATCGGGCTGCAGATCGATCTCTACCGAAGAGAGCGGTAAGGGGTGGCACAAAGGGATCAGTTCGGCGCACTTTTTAGCTGCCTGAATACCAGCTACCCGCGCCACCGCCATCACGTCGCCCTTGGGCATATTGTCCGCCACGATGGCACTCAGCGTCTCCGGCTGCATGCGCAAGCACGACGTGGCCGTCGCAACCCGTGTGGTGATCGCTTTATCAGAGATATCAACGATGTGGGCCTGCCCCGCGTCATCAAGGTGTGTCAGGCGATCTGTTTTATTTGGCATAGCGCAATGCTAACACTCCGGTGCGACAAACGGCACAAGCTGTCATGATGTGGGTCATAACTCCTAAGCAGTGAACACCCTATGTCACCAGAGGACCCCCTCGCCCCGAGTATCCGTTATCGCTGGACCGTGCTGGTCATGCTGACCTTGGTGTACACCTTTAATTTTATCGACCGGCAGATCTTGGTGATCTTGCAAGAGCCGATCAAAGCGGATCTCGGGCTCAGTGATGCGCAGTTAGGGTTGCTCAGTGGCTTTAGCTTTGCCTTGGTTTATGTCACCGCCGGCATTCCCATTGCCTGGCTCGCAGACCGCGGCAACCGGCGCAATATTGTCGCCGCCTCCTTAGCCTTCTGGAGCTTCATGACCGCACTGTCCGGGCTCGCTCAGAACTATGGGCAGCTATTAGCGGCACGGATCGGTGTCGGCATCGGCGAAGCCGGTGGGTCACCGCCGTCGCATTCCATGGTTAGTGATTATTTTCCCGCCAAGCAACGCGGCACCGCCCTCTCCTTTTACAGTACCGGCATTTACATCGGCATTTTAATTGGCTTTGCTGCTGGCGGCTGGATCGCCGAAACCTTTGGTTGGCGGACCGCCTTCTTTCTCGTCGGCGTACCCGGTATTTTTTACGCCCTGCTCTTGGTTTGGGTCGTGAGGGAGCCAAAGCGGGGACAGTGGGATCCGGGCGGGGTCCCGGCAAAATCAACCTTCAAAGAAACCCTCGCCAGCTTGAAAGAACGGCCGACCTTTTGGTGGATTTCGGTGGGCTGTGCGTTCACCGCCTTTATTTCTTACGGCAATGGCAATTTTATGCCGTCTTTTCTCATGCGAAATCATGGCATGACACTGGCAGAGGTGGGCGTGGCACTGGGTTTGATCTCGGGCATCTCGGGCGCAGTGGGTACGTTTATGGGCGGCTTTTTAGCCGACAGACTGGGGACTCGGGACATTCGCTGGTACTTATGGATTCCTATTATCGGGGGGCTCACTTCGATGATTCCCGCGTATTACACGCTCTTGGGCAGCAACAAGACGCTGGTGTTGGCCGCCATCATCCCGTCACAAATTCTGAGCACCTTGTACCTGGGCCCGTGCATCGCCACCTGCCACAACCTCGTGTCACCGGGCATGCGGGCAATGGCCTCGGCAATTTTGTTTTTTATACTGAATATTATTGGGCTGGGCCTGGGGCCTTTGACCGTTGGCGTACTAAGTGATCAATACGCCACCGCATTCGGTGACAACAACCTGCGCTATGCGATGTTGACGACCCTCACCATCAGCGTCGTCGGCGTGGGCTTTTTGCTGATGGGCGCGCTCAGCCTGAAGCGGGATTTAGCGCTGAGGGGTTAACCTCGGTAACTCGCCCTCGCTTCGTTTAGCTCGACTTGGGATAGGAAACGTCGATTAGGTCTAGGCGCGATTGAAGACGTGCCTCATAACTTGACCGCAACGACCGTGTTATCTGTTCAGAACGCATAACCCATTCGCCAAAAGCTGGCTTCGTTCAAACTGGCCGCTAATGCGCTTGTAAACTCGGGCGGGCCATACGCATGCTGATGACCGCGTCCGGAGAATTGTTCACCTGAACGCTCTAAACGGTAATACAGTAGCGCACATTGATTGGAGAGCGAGAAGTCTCTCAAAACCGCGAGCGTTTGCTCCGGAATCTGCTCACCCACCGGAGTAGCGCTAATCACGCGCCAACCTTCCCATTCGCCAACATCAGATAAAATCACTTTGCTTTGGTCGGGCCGCATGGTCTCAGGATAACCGAGGTCGTCTAGAAGCCATGCGCAAGAGAAGGTTCTGCAGGGTTTTTCTGGGCGGGTCTCGTAAATAGCGCACCCATCTGCGCGCTGGTGACGACAGGGCTTGCCGGGTTCCATGGCTAATACGTCACTGACCAACCAGCCTTCGCAGCAAGCGGTGCATTCACCGCAGATTCTTGCGTTAGCGGCCATGTCGATCATTAACCTGTCCTCTCTGCGAACACCTTTATCGCTTAGTTCCCCAACCAGCTACGAGGGTCATCATTCACTCAGCTGAATTTCACGACATCATGTTCCGTAAAGAGTGTCTCTTTTGCATCGCCGAAGCGCAATACCGTTTCCTTGATTGCCGCAGCAAACTCGGGTGAGCCGTAGGCCCGCTGCCGATCACTATGGGTGTAAACACCGTCTGCCTGCCCTCGCTCGTAGAAGATGAGTGGCACATCTTTACTTTTGGTGTAGAGCCTCAGCCACTCAAGCGTTGCCTCAGGGACCTTAGGGCCTACGGGGACCGCTCGCATAACATTCCACTCTTTCCAGTATCGTGCTGAGAGCACGATGGCGCCACATTGATCAGGACGCATCTCTTCCGGAAACGCGTCTTCATCTGTTAACCAAGCACATTTAAAAGTGCGACAAGGCTCTTCGGGACGCGTCTCATAAATCGCACACCCCCCTGACCGGCAGTGCGCACAGGATTTACCTGCGTACATGTCAAGGCTCTCATCTGGCAGCCAACCTTCACAGCAGGCGGTACACTCACCACACTCTCTCACTGCGACACTCCTTTTCTCGTTGTCAACCTGTAGATTACGACATGTCTATGATCTTGCGTCTTTTTAAAATCGGCCACTTGCATTTTATTGAGCCGCCGACACATCCTTTCCGTCTCTTTGCGCTTGCTCTATTTTACGCTCCTGCAAGATCTTGAGCTCTTCACCAAACAGCTTGGTAAGCTTCTCAACGCCACTTTGGCGGAGCGCGCCGTCATTACCCGTCACCACGTAGGTGCTGTAGACCGCACACGCCATCATCAGGCCCGATGACACCACGGCAGGCGGACTGTCGCCCTCTGCCGTCATCTCATTAGCCAAAGCAATAAACCGATTAACACATTCAATCTTCTTTTCTTGACTCAAAATACCTGCCCTCCCTTGGGCTAGAACCTAAGCGTGGAGTTCAAAACAATGATAATTTTTTAATCAGGTGACCCCACGGGGACCTTCATCGCAGCGACCACAAAAAATGATTGGTACAATTTTAGTGGTTCTGGGCCAGTCTGTCCCCCCCAGTAAACCTGTCGCAGTCGAAAAAATCGCTCGTTAGAAGATAAATCCTACGAGCCGTCTTATTTTATTGGCTAAGCCCTCATCTGACGATCGACAAGTTTAGCGATGCATAACCCAGCGAGCAGCGCATCACAATTACCGGCGACCGTTTAGACATCCGTGTTATTGGCACAGCGTCATTCCACGAGTTTCGCGCAATGCGCGAAAGACCCAGCAACACGGAAACCCGGTGTAAACTTAGGGTGGCACTCAAGGGAACTTCCACTAGATGACCTACCCCACGCGTTCTAACTCGCGGCAAACCACACAGTGCCTGAATGGCATGGCCACGCTGCTCGCTGCGCTCTTCACCCTGATATCCGCTCCGCTTGCTGATGCTAACGACAAGACATCTGCGCCGCCGCACTTCTCCAAGGCTTATGTTGACTTGCAGTGGGGGCAAATGCACCTGCTCCAGGCCATGCCTCATCAGATGACTGAACGCACACTGGTTTGCTTCCCACCCAACCCGTTTTCAGGCAGTTATTATCGCCAACTGATGTCGTCATTAGCCACCGACCGAAGGGTCGTCGCCCTAGACTACCCCGGCCTCGGACAATCAGACGCATCGGCAACATGGCGCACCGTTGGCGATCTGGCTGAGATTATGATCGACGCAATCGAAGCAGCCCGCCTCACAGACGACCATCATCAAGCCATTGATGTCTGCGGGTACCACACCGGTGCCATGGTCGCGGCTGAGGTGGCGATTCGCAGACCGGATCTGGTAAGGCATGCGATCTTGATCGGCGTGCCTTACTTTCCCGATGCGGCAGAGAACGATGCGGAGCTGCTCAGCGTGATGCAGGATCGTCCACTGCCTAGGGAACTCGCAGCACTCGATAGCTCATGGCGATTTACGATGGAAGAGCGACACCCCGATGTGACGTTGGAAAGGGCTTACGAAAACTTCCTCGAATCTGCCGCCGCATGGCGGGCTCGGGCACCGGTTTATCGGGCACTGCATGGCTATGCAGCGGCTGATCGGGCGGTTTTAATCACGCAACCCGTCTTAGTGCTCAACCCGCACGGCGGTTTAAAAACGCACACGCGCGCCTACGCCCAGCTCATCCAAGACGTCACGCTGGTTGAACTGCCTGACCTCACCTATGGTGTTTTCGATGTGGCTGCAGAGCAAATAGCTGAGATCATGCTGCAGTATGTCGATCGTTAATTGTCGTGGATCGTTGCTTGTAGCGGATCGTTGCTTGTCGTGGAACGTGGAACGTAGAACGTGGATCGTTGATTGGCACTTACGATCCCGGTGACCTGAGAAAACGTTACGCACACAGATAACCCTCTCTAGCGCAATTTGTTCTATTGATGTACGTTTATATCAAATATAACAAGAGACGCCGGTATGCCAATCTTCAAACACTGTTTTCTGCTGCTTTGCAGCGTTTTTGTCTTCTCACCCCTTGCCTTTGCCGCGCATCACTCGCCAGATGAAGATGCGCTAACGCCAATCGAGAAAGCCGCCCAATATCCCTTACTGCTGCGCCGGACAACGCTCATTGTTCGTGACCTAGAGGCCTCACTGGCCCTCTATCAGAAGGCGCTGGGCATGGAGATTATCTATGATGAACAGATCGCCCGGCCCCACGCATCAGAAGATCGAGAGCAGCGCCTCAGGCTTATTTTTATGCGCGCATCACACGACCATGTGGGTGTGATCGGTTTAATCGATTACGAGTATGGCTATCCCGAGCATCCCGCACACAGCAAACCTATTCGACACGAGGGGTTTACGCCAGGCAATCCGATTCTGCTCTTCAATACCCAATCACTAGCGGCCCGCTGGCCTGCTATCGCCGCTACACCAGGGGTAAAGGTCGTTAAAGCGCCGGGGTTGCGCACGTATCCTGGCTACGACGGGGGTCCGGACATTAAGGTTATGGTGAGTATCTTCTACGATCCCGATGGCTACCTCATTGAGCTAAATCAAATACTCACCGAGTAATCGTGTCACGCTCTAAAGATTCAAACGGCTCAGCCTGCGCCAGCCGGGTGTTGCCTATGCGAGTCGGGTATGACCTGCGCGAATCGGGTATGACCTGCGCGAGGTGAGTGTGGCCTGCGCTAGCCGACAGTGATCATTGCCGCAGTTGTCTCAGCGACCCGTCAACCACCAGAGGAGCGGCTCAGGACGAGGCAGCGGAGCTGCTGCGTGTCGGCGATGAAGCGTCCACAGAAGCCTCTGCGATTACTTGCATGTTGGCCCTTCAGCGGTTAGGTTCAAAGGGCGTTTCGGCGCGTTACGTAAATAAAAAATTACTGGGGAAATCTATGTCAGAACTAGACGTGTTCGGCTTTATTGGAATGAATCGCTCCATCTTTTCCACGTTCTTTTTGTGTGGCGTATTAATGCCGCTGGCGGTCGTGGTCGTTGCTTACTTGTTTAGGCACTTTTCCGGCGTGATCCGCGGCGCTGCCATGATTTCTGCACTGATTGGTGTGGTTATGCTGACGTTCTTTTCCATGGCAGCGCAGAACGCCTTTTTTATGATGCTGAGCACGCTGAGCGAGATGGCGGGCAATGGCTCAGAAATGGCAACCTCTTTCCTCAGTTCAGCCAATATGCCAATTGGAGAGACTATTAATCCACCCGGCTGGATGATGGCGCTATCGTTGATACAGGTCGTGATCAATCTTGTCTTGACTGTCTATGTCTTTCTATTTGCCAAGTGGGATAACAGCTAACACTAGGACATTCCTATTGCGATGCAAGCGTTAACCACAAAGGGGGCTAAGGCCCCCTTTGTTTATGGCACGCTTGCCGCAGGCTCGATACAGCGCAGCGGTGACGAACTCAGAATCAATTTAACGGTGACACCTTAAAGGTCATGGTTTTCGCGACAAAATCCACCTCACCGGATACGATGTTGATCACACCGTCAGATACCATATCGAGGGAGTACATCTGAAAAATTGCTCCTTTACGTCGGTAAACCCCCTGCAGGGTTGCGGTGGCGAATTGCTCGCCATTTTGTGTCCAAGCAAAACCGGTGAACTCACCACTATCGCCGATACTCTGCCTATCGGTGAATTCATAAGACAACCACACTCGGCCATAGGGGCCTGCCTCACCAGACGCCGATATTTGATAGTTAACGCCATCGGTTGTGTGGGCTGCGTCAATCTCGAATTCAGCAACAAACTCGCCTTCTCCGTAGTTCAGGTCTTGGGCGAAAGCAAAAGGGGTCCAAATCAATAGCAACAGGGTGGCAACGACTATTCTCATCATCTTCTATCCTCTTATTTAAAATAGTTAGCAGAGCACCTCAGTCATGATCGGAGGCGCAAACCAAACCATCGCATGAAATCATGATGACTCTCAGCCTCTGATCCGTCGGCCTCATCCTTGTAAAGACGCGCTATTATCGTTACCGCTGTGTTGTCACTATCCGCACGGTCAAGCCCACCCCCGTCGTGATAAGCTCGGGGGCCCACTCATCATTAGGTGCGCAAAAATGACCTCAAATACAACCAGAAAAATCCTCCTCACACTGGCCGCTGTTTCAACGATCAGTCTGCTGTCGGCCTGTAGCAAACCGGGCAGTGAAGGCTGGTGCGAAACAATGAGCGAGAAAAGTAAAAGTGACTGGACTGGATCCGAAACCAAAACCTACGCCAGTCATTGCGTGCTAGAAAGTACGACCATTGGCAGCGAAGCGTGGTGCGACAATTTAAACGAAACACCCAAAGGCGAATGGACTACCGAGGAAGTCGCAGAGTATGCGCAGTACTGCGTCGCCAAACAGATAACTCAGTAACGCGCTTTGAACGTCGTGGGGGCGAATTACTTCGCCCCCACCGCTTTCTTTGTGGCTTAGTGCGGGTCACAATTACCTCATGAGCGACACCACCTCCTCCGCGCACACCCCCATGATGCAGCAATATCTTGCGATCAAGCGAGACCACCCGTCTGCGCTACTCTTTTATCGGATGGGGGATTTTTATGAGCTCTTCTATGACGATGCCGTGGCGGCATCCCGGCTGCTAGACATTACACTGACCAGCCGCGGTAAGTCTGCCGGCGAACCCATACCGATGGCGGGTGTGCCCTACCACGCGGCTGAAAATTATCTGGCGCGCCTTGTCAGATCGGGCCAATCGGTGGCCATCGCCGAGCAAATCGGCGACCCCGCTACCAGCAAAGGACCTGTCGACCGCGAAGTCGTGAGAATCGTCACCCCCGGCACACTCACAGACGAGTCACTGTTAGACGCCAAGCACGACGCGCTCATACTCGCCATTGCCAGGCACTCGACTGGCTTTGGTCTGGCGTGGCTCGATATGAGTAGCGGGCGATTTCTCGTCTCGGAGGTGACTGACAGCGTTGCCTTGGATGCCGAGGTTGCGAGACTGAATCCCGCAGAGATTCTGGTGCCTGAGTCGAGTGATCTGGCTGAGACCGCTTGGCCCGGGGCAATTCGTCAACAGCCTGACTGGCAGTTCGATGAAATGAGCGCACGAGAAGATTTGCAGCGACAATTTCAGACCCGAGACCTTGATGGCTTTGGCTGCGAGTCGCTCACAGTTGCCATTGCCGCAGCGGGCGCATTACTGGCCTATGTCAAAGATACGCAGCGTAGCGATTTACCTCACATCCAAGGGATCCGGCAAGAATCACAAACCGATGCAGTGATTCTCGACGCCGCAACGCGCCGCAATCTCGAAATTGACCGCACGCTCAGTGGTGGCGAAGAACACACGCTGTATGCAATTTATGACAGCACCGTGACGGCGATGGGTGCGCGTCATCTTCGCCGCTGGCTGCATCGTCCCATCAACAATGCGCTAACGATCGAAGAACGCCTCGAGGCCGTTGAACAGTTGGCTGGCGGTTATCAGTTTGAGCCACTGCGCGACACGCTGCGCAATATCGCAGATTTAGAGCGTATTCTGTCGCGGGTTGCCTTACGGTCGGCCCGGCCGCGGGACCTCAGTCGTCTGGGTAACAGCCTCACCCAACTGCCACTCATACGAAGCCAGTTACCCAAAGCCTCCACAAAACTCGCGGAGCTCGCAGCTGCTCTCCCCGATTATCCAGAGCTGACGACACTGCTAGCAGCGGCCATTATTGAGAATCCACCGGTACTGATCCGCGATGGCGGTGTGATCGCAGAAGGCTACGACGCAGAACTCGATGAGCTTCGCGGCATTAGTGAAAATGCCGGCGCTTACCTGCTCGAACTGGAGCAAAGAGAGCGCGACGCCACTGGACTCTCGACGCTGAAAGTGGGCTACAACCGCGTGCATGGCTACTATATTGAGATCAGTCGCTCGCAGTCAGAGCAAGCACCCGATGCCTATCAACGTCGACAAACACTGAAGAACGTTGAGCGTTTTATTACGCCCGAACTCAAGACCTTTGAAGACAAAGCACTCTCTAGTAAAAGTCGCGCGCTGGCGCGAGAAAAATTGCTCTACGAACAAATCGTCTTGCGCGTCGCTGAATCACTCTTGCCACTGCAAACCACCGCGACGGCACTGTGTGACCTCGATGTATTGGCCTGTTTCGCTGAGCGCGCCATCAGTCTGCACCTGTGTCGTCCCCGGTTTACCGATGGCACCCTGTTACAGATAGACGGCGGTAGACATCCTGTTGTCGAGAGCGCCCGCGATCACCCTTTTATTGCCAACGATACGCAGCTCGACGAAAAGCGCCGCATGTTACTCATTACCGGACCCAATATGGGCGGTAAATCAACTTATATGCGCCAAAATGCACTGATCGCACTGCTTGCCCACGTCGGTGCATTCGTGCCCGCTCGATCGGTCACACTCTCGAGCCTCGATCGTATTTTTACGCGGATTGGCTCATCAGATGACCTCGCCAGCGGGCGATCCACGTTCATGGTGGAAATGACAGAGACAGCCAACATCCTCCACAACGCGACGGAACGAAGCCTCGTGCTGATGGATGAGATAGGCAGAGGCACCAGCACATTTGATGGGTTGAGCATTGCCTGGGCGACAGCGCTGGCCCTCGCTAATCAGGTCAAAGCCATTACCTTTTTTGCTACCCACTATTTTGAATTGACTGCGCTGCCACAGCAACACGCGGCCATGGCCAATGTGCATCTCGATGCCACGGAGCATGAGGACCATGTTGTGTTTTTGCATCAAATCCAAGAAGGGCCAGCGAACCGCAGCTTCGGCCTGCAAGTGGCGCGTCTAGCGGGCGTGCCGGCTGGCGTGTTGACCACGGCTCGTGACAAACTTCAGGCACTCGAAAGCGGCCAGCATGCCGGGCCACCTCCCGCCCAAACCGACTTATTTTCAGCGCCCCGGCCCACTGTGCCCTCGCCGGTGATCGAACAGTTACGGGCGTTAAATCCAGACGATATGACCGCTCGCGAGGCATTAGCCTGCCTCTATGAGCTGAAACAAAATCTTGAAGACAAGCCGTGAATAGTTTTCAAAACCGGCCTCAACCAGTATCCTTCGCCCTGAGCTAAGTGAGGTATTGGTATGACGTTCGTTGTCGGTGAAGATTGCATCAAGTGCAAGCATACGGATTGTGTCGAAGTATGCCCGGTCGATTGTTTTTATGAGGGTCCGAATTTCTTGGTTATCCATCCGGACGAGTGCATTGATTGCGCGCTCTGCGAGCCTGAGTGTCCGGTGGACGCCATTTTTTCAGAAGACGAGCTACCCGCTGATCAGGAAAACTTTCTGGCGCTCAACACTGAACTCGCCGAAGTGTGGCCAAACATTACCGAACGCAAAGAGCCGCTACCCGATGCGGAAGACTGGGCGGGCAAATCCGGCAAGCTGGAACTACTTGAACGCTGACTAACGGGCGCGCCGCGCGAGCGGCTTCACGCCTTACCGACTCGGTAGCACTGTCATGGGGTCTATCGGACTACCATTACGTCGTATCTCAAAATGTAACTTGACCGAATCAGTACTTGTGCTGCCCATCCGGGCGATGGTCTCACCCGCCGCCACGAAGGCGCCCTCGCTTACCAGGAGCTCGTCATTGTGCCCATAAGCACTTAGGTAAGTGTCGTTGTGCTTGACGATCAATAACACGCCATACCCGGTCACACCCGACCCGGCATACACCACTACGCCATCAGCGGTTGCCACCACCGGATCGCCACGCTGACCGACCAGGTCTAACCCCTTATTGCGATCACCCGCAAAACCGCGACTGACCGTGCCTGATACAGGCCATAGCCATCGACTGACCGGGGCGTTCGTGAGTGCGGGCTTAGCGGCGGTCACGGTCACCGGTTTTTTTTCTGCCACCGGCATTTTAGGGGCAGTGGCTGGCTTTGATGTCGGATTACGCGCTACGTCGTCACTCGGTAGCGGCAACGATGCCACAACTTCTGGAGCCGGCTCGGGCCGCGATACCGGAGGAATCGTTCGCAACTGCTCACCCACTACAATCGTAAAGGGTGGCTCAATCTCGTTAAACTGGGCCAGCGTCCGGTAATCCATACCCAACCTAAAAGCCACCGAATACAGCGTATCCCCGGGCTGAACGCGATAATCTGGGCCCTGAGGCAAGGTGGGTTTAACCACTTGTTCGGATGGCACTGATTGCCGCACTTCAGGCGCGACATCGACACGCTGTACCGAGCGATCCTCGATCACCGCGGGGGGATGATCTGCGCAAGCACTCAACAACACGCCCGCCATACAGGCCACAAACCAGCGATTCATTCGTTGCATCGCACGCTCACGATGCCTCGCGCCTTGCTAAAGCCGTAATGGACCAGACCAAGGTCAGTCCCAGCGCAAAACTGGCAAGGCACAGCATCACTTGAGGATCGATCAGTAATGGGTTGAGCGGTAATACCGGCCGCGTCAACTCAACAGATCCACCCACCGAGTCAACTAAAACAGTAATCTGCCACGGCCATACAGATGACAAAGAGCCCAGCAATACGCCGCTTAAAAAAGCCATCATCGCGACGCGCGCCCGCAGTAAAAGAAAATTCAGAATCCGCGCGAAGGTGACTAGCCCTACTGCGCACCCCACCGCAAACACTGACAGCTCCGCAATCTGCAGACTTTTCACCGCTCCGAGCACCGGACCATACATACCCAGCAACACCAACATGAAACTGCCAGAGATACCCGGCAAGATCATTGCGCAGATCGCAATGGCGCCGGCAACAAAGAACCCCAGTAGGCTAGCTGAAAAAGGGATCGGCGGCGCCAGCGAGATCGCTACCGCCAGCGCAACACCCAAGGCAAAGAGGCCCACACGGCCCCATCGATCCAGCGAGACCTCGCTGCGCAACAGTAACGCGCCACTGATGAGAATGAGGCCTGAAAAAAAAGACCACAGGGGCTGAGGATAATGCAACAGCAACCAGTGAATGACCGAGGCGAGAGAAAAGATAGCAGTGAGAATACCCGCCAATAGCCAACCCAAAAAAGGGCCGTCCAGTCGATGCCACAGTGCGCGCCAACGGCCACTGAAGAAAAACGCGATGGCCTGCTTATCGATCTTGACCAAGGCGCCCAGTAAACGCGCGTAAATGCCCGTAATTAAGGCAACCGTGCCGCCCGACACACCGGGCACAATATCTGCCGCACCCATCGCCACACCGCGTGCATAGATGCCCATAGGATTGGGCTTCATCTAGCAACACCACTGATCATTGGCACAAAATTCACCTCTTCGATCACTTCTTCAACAAAGCCGTCAGGCGTCGCGGTAATCATCATTAAACGCTGCCGATTCCCCCCCACTGGCAGAATCATGCAGCCATCCGGAGCGAGCTGTTCCAGCAACGCGTTCGGAACGCTCTCGGGCGCCGCCGCACCCAGAATTAAGTCAAATGGGGCCTCACTTGGCCAGCCCTCAAGACCATCTCCATGCCGCAACCGAACGTTGCGCACTCGTAAGGCACGCAATTGCTTTCGTGCTCGTTCTTGTAGCGGCTTGATCCGTTCAATCGCGCATATTTCATCCACCAGCGATGCCAAAATAGCAGTTTGATAACCCGACCCACTGCCGATCTCCAGGACTTTACGCGGCTTACCACGCGCCAGCGCCAACTCACTCATTCTCGCTACCATGTAGGGTTGCGACAGTGTCTGCCCGTAGCCAATCGGCAGGGCCGTGTCCTCATAGGATCGGTGCGCCAACGCCTCATCAACAAACAGATGACGCGGCACACTCCGAATGGCCTCTAGCACTTCGAACCGCGTGATGCCTTGATCCATTAAGCGCTGAATCAAACGCTCTCGCGTTCGCTGCGACGTCATACCAATACCCATTCGACTCACGGACGATCACCGCCTTGCACAATGAGTGCTACCGCATAACTCGCGATACCCTCGCTGCGACCTTCAAAGCCAAGGCGTTCAGTGGTCGTTGCTTTGACATTAACGGCGCTGACACCCACGCCAAGATCTGACGCAATGTGCGCCTCCATCGAGCCGATATAATCACTCAGGCGAGGTGCCTGCGCGACGACGGTGATATCAACATTGCCCACCGACCACCCTTGTTGCGCCAACTTGCCGATAACGGTTTGCAGTAAAACCCGGCTATCCACGCCCCGAAATTGCTCATCCGTGTCGGGAAAATGGCGACCGATATCGCCCAGGCCTGCAGCGCCTAACAATGCGTCGCACAGTGCATGCAGCACCACATCACCGTCTGAGTGCGCTATCAAACCAAAGCCGCAATCGATGGTGGTACCGCCGAGCACAATGTGGCTGCCCTCTCCACAAGCATGCACGTCGTAACCATGGCCTATCCGCATCGTCATACTCAGCGCTCCCCGGCTTCTCTGAGAAACAGGTCGGCGAAAATCAGATCAGCCTCCACCGTCACCTTGATGTTACTCGACGCTCCCTCAACAACGTGAACGGGCCGCCCCGCGCGTTCCATCGCCATGGCCTCGTCGGTCACCGATACGCCCTGATCAATACAGTGCCGCAGCGCATCCCGAAGCGGCAACAGCGGGAAAAGCTGCGGCGTTTGCGCGCGCCATAATATCGATCGATCCACCGTTTTCTCGATCTCGCCCCGATCATTGACCTGCTTCAGTGTATCGGCAACGGGCTCGGCTAGGATCACGCCTTCTCCGAGCGCACGCGCACGGTCGATTAAGGCCGCTAAGGCATCCACCGTGAGGCAAGGTCTGGCCGCATCGTGAACCAGCGCCCAGTCACCCTCGGAAACATGCTCTTCAAGGGCGTCAAGGCCAGCCAAAACGGAGTGTGCACGGGTCACTCCGCCGGGCGTCGTTTGCACTCGCCCGTCGGAGAGACTGGCAATCATGTCGGCGCGTCGATCAGCGGGGTCAATGGCAACGACAACGCCGCAAATAGCGGACGATTGCAGGAGCGAGCGCAGGGTGTGCTCCAGCAGCGGCATTCCCGCGACGTCGCGATATTGTTTTGGGACATCGCCGCCAAGGCGACTACCCATTCCTGCGGCAGGCACAACTGCCCAAAGTCGCTTCACGGCGCTTCTGGCTCCTCTACAAATTGATAATAGACTTCACCTTCTTTGATGAGACCCAGATTTTCTCGTGCATTTTTTTCCACTGCCTCAGTCCCGGATTGCAATGCAATCACCTCGCGCGCTAGCGCATCGTTTCTCTCGATTAACGTGGCGTTCTCCGTCTCAGCAGCAGCTAACTCAGCACTCAAGCGATTGGCTTCAGCCAAGCCTCCCTCCGCGAACCATAACCGGTACTGCAAGAGCACAAAAAGCCCCAACAATGTACCAATCAGCCAACGCATCATGCGCGCTTCAGAATATCCCGACCCGGGTATGGCGCGGTCAGTCCTAACTCAGCCTCGATGCGCAGCAGTCGGTTGTACTTAGCCACTCGATCCGAGCGACACAGTGAACCCGTTTTAATCTGACCGGCCCCGGTACCCACAGCAAGATCTGCGATGGTGGCATCCTCCGTTTCGCCAGATCGGTGAGAGATGACCGCGGTGTAACCGGCCGCCTTAGCCATCGCGATCGCGGCTAGGGTCTCACTCAATGTGCCGATCTGATTAAATTTAATCAGAATCGAATTAGCGACGCCCTCGTCGATACCCCGCTTGAGTATCTGCGTATTGGTGACAAAGAGGTCATCGCCCACCAACTGAGTCTTTGCACCAAGCTTCTCGGTAAGGATGGACCAACCCGCCCAATCGGATTCATCCAGTCCGTCCTCAATTGAGACAATCGGATGCTGATCAACCAAAGACGCCAAGTAGTCTGCAAATTCAGCACTGCTGAAATCGCGACCATCACCCTCGAGGTGATAACGACCCTCTCGATAAAATTCAGACGCTGCGCAGTCGAGTGCCAGCGTGATGTCCTCACCAAGGCGGTATCCTGCGCGCTCCACCGCCTCTGCAATCACTTCAAGGGCGGCTGCATTAGACGATAAGTTGGGCGCGAACCCCCCTTCATCCCCCACCGAGGTGGCCAGCCCCCTGCTCGACAGCACCTGCTTCAGATGGTGGAAGATTTCCGCGCCGATGCGCAGTGCTTCAGCAAAATTAGGTGCTGACACCGGCTGGATCATGAATTCTTGAATATCCACGTTGTTATCGGCGTGCTCACCGCCATTGACGATATTCATCATAGGCACCGGCATGGTCAGCGCGGAGCAGTCTGCCAAGTGCGCGATATGTTGATAAAGCGGTAACTTTTGCGCCTGGGCCGCCGCCTTGGCAGTCGCAAGCGAGACCGCCAATATCGCATTGGCACCAAACTGCGCTTTATTATCAGTGCCATCCGCCGCGATCAGCCGTTGATCTATTGTCTCTTGATCATTCGCATCGTGGCCGAGCAACACGTCACGAATCGCGCCATTAACATGGCCTACTGCAGTAAGGACGCCTTTACCGAGATAGCGCTTGGGGTCAGCGTCTCGTAGCTCCAGTGCTTCGCGCGTGCCGGTACTTGCACCCGATGGCGCACACGCACTGCCGACGGTCTCGTCATCCAATGTGACCTCAGCCATGACGGTTGGATTCCCGCGAGAATCCAACACCTCAAAGGCACGCACATCGACGATCTCACTCACACTGCCACTCCTGTTTCAAAAGATGATTTAACGAATACTGATATCAGGTTGTGATTTGACGAGGTCATCGATCGCCTTCACTTGTTTCAGAAAAGGCTCAAGTTGATCGAGCGGCAGTGCGCTGGGACCGTCGCACAGTGCCTTGTCAGGATCTGGATGCGCCTCTAAAAATAGGCCTGCGACACCTACCGCGACACCGGCCTTAGCAAGACGTAACACTTGCTCGCGCCGACCGCCGGACGCCGCGTCGCCGGCATTGCGGCGCTGTAACGAATGCGTCACGTCGAAGATGAGCGGACAACCGTGAGTCGCCTGGCGCATGACTTCGAATCCCAGCATATCGACCACTAAATTGTCGTAGCCAAAGTTACTGCCCCGTTCACACACCATCAGGCGCTCATTGCCACACTCGCGAAACTTGTCGGCAATGTTACCCATCTGCTCGGGGCTCAAAAATTGCGGCTTTTTGATATTGATCACCGCGCCCGTGCGCGCCATCGCCTCCACTAAGTCAGTTTGGCGCGCCAAAAAGGCGGGCAATTGCAATATATCGCACACCTCGGCAACGGGAGCGGCCTGCTCAGGCGTATGGATATCGGTCAGCACTGGCACGTCAAAGGTCGCCTTGACCTCAGCGAGTAACGCCAAGCCCTCCTGCAATCCCGGGCCGCGAAACGAGTGGATAGAAGACCGATTCGCTTTATCAAAAGACGCTTTAAAAACATAAGGCAGGCCGAGGTTCTGACAGACGCGAACAAACGCTTCCGCTACCGACAGCGCCAAATCGCGACTCTCAAGGACATTTACTCCGCCAATGAGCACCAAGGAATGCTGGTTTCCGAACTGGCAACCCCCGACGTCAATCGACTGATTCATGATTGTCATGCGCCATCACTGCGCTGCTGCGATAGCGTGAGCGCCGATTGAATATAACTATTAAAGAGTGGGTGCCCTCCCCGAGGCCGCGACTTAAATTCTGGATGGAACTGGCAGGCAACAAACCATGAATGGCTTGGCAGCTCAATGATTTCGACGAGTTCACCATCTAAGGACCAGCCACTGACTTTCATACCCGCTGATTCCAGCTGCGCCACGTAACGACTGTTGACCTCGTAACGATGTCGATGCCGCTCAGCGATTTCACCCACGCCATAAATTGCCGCGGTTTTACTGTCATCCACGAGTCGGCAAGGCTGCGAGCCAAGGCGCATGGTGCCACCTAAATCGGATGCTTCGGACCGCTGCTCCATCTCACCCTCAGCCGTTTGCCATTCCGTGATCAGTGCGATGATGGGATGGGGCGTTTCTCGATCCATTTCAGTGGAGTGAGCATGCTCCAGCCCACAGACATTGCGCGCGTATTCGATCATGGCCATATGCATACCAAGACAAATGCCTAAAAAAGGAATGTCGTGCTCGCGCGCAAAGCGGACCGCCTCAATTTTACCCTGAATACCCCGGTCACCAAACCCGCCCGGCACCAAAATCGCATCTAAATGCTGCAGTACGCCAACACCCTGCGTTTCAATGATCTCTGCGTCGATATACTCAATATCGACTTGGGTATCGGTCTGCAGGCCGGCATGATCAAGCGCTTCGTTCAGCGATTTGTAGGCATCCACCAGATCGACATATTTGCCTACCATGCCGACTGTGACGCTACCTTGTCTTGGACTGAACTCCCGACGCACCACGTCCTCCCACTCGGACAGGTCGGCCGCAGGCTGATCTAAACCAAATCGCTCCAGCACAAAGTCATCAAGCCCACTGGCATTAAGATGACCGGGAATCTGATAAATCGAGTCTGCATCTAACAACGGGATCACTGCGCGCTGTTCAACGTTGGTGAAAAGCGAAATTTTCCGACGGGCGCTATCGTCCACTTCAACAGAACATCGACACAACAATACCTCGGGCTGCAAGCCAATCGAGCGTAGATCTTTGACGGAATGCTGCGTGGGCTTGGTTTTGATCTCGCCTGCAGTGGGAATATAAGGAATTAGCGTTAAATGCATGAGCAACGCGTGAGAAGCGCCCAGCTCCAGCTTCAGTTGGCGGACCGCCTCCAAGAACGGCTGACTCTCGATATCGCCCGCCGTGCCCCCCACTTCCACTACTGCTATCTCAGCATCGCCCGCCCCCTCTATGACGCGGCGTTTAATTTCGTCGGTAATGTGGGGGATCACTTGAACAGTGCCGCCTAAATAATCACCTCTGCGCTCCTTTCGCAGCACCTCATCATAGACCCTGCCGGCGGTGAAGTTGTTGGAGCGGCTCATCACGGTGCGGGTAAAGCGCTCATAATGGCCCAGATCCAGATCGGTCTCGGCACCATCGTCGGTCACGAATACTTCGCCGTGTTGAAACGGGCTCATCGTGCCAGGGTCAACATTAATGTAGGGGTCAAGTTTTAGCAGCGTTACCCTCAAGCCCCGTGCCTCAAGCACAGCAGCGAGGGAGGCGGCAGCGATCCCCTTACCTAAAGAAGACACGACACCACCCGTAACGAACACATATCTCGTCATGGAATCCACCAAAGCGAAAGACTAACCGGACGCCCGTTCAGCGCCTCTTGAGAGTGCCTCTCCGATGGACGATTAGTCTAACAGGAACCCTCATCGGGCTCAATTTAAAAGCGCGCGGGCAGCGTCCAAATCGGTCGAAGGCATTGCTCCGATGACAGCACATCGGGTTGGTCATCCCCGCCAAGAGGGCCAACAGGCAGCAACCAGACGGGCACATTTTTTCTCATTAAAACAGGGAGATGGCGACGCCACCACGGGGGAATTCTCATCTCTTGAAGCCACTTTTTGACCGGCTTTTCGGGGCGATTGGGAAGCGTCAAGACGGTCAATTTATCGGTCGTGATGGCGCTCATGACTTCACCACGTGCCAGGCCTACTGAGTTATTGCTGATCTCCCAGTCCAACCGCCCCCATTCGCCTTGCTGTGGCTCACCCACCGTCACCGCTTCAGGAAAGCGCTGCGCTGACTCGGGCGCAGTGCTATCCACGATAAGACCATTCCATACGCGCAGATACCGATCTGCCCACACCAATTCTGGCTGCCGATCCCGGTCTGCCGTCAAAGCCTGTCGCGCTAACTCCAATAGCCGGCGTCGATCGGGCATGGTGACGGTCGTCTCACTCAACCATTGATGCAGCTGCCCCGCCAGTGTTTGCGGGTCGAGCGCTGAATCAATCAGCAATGCCGGCTCGCCCAGCACGGTCTGCGCGTGACGCAACGGCAGTGCGCTGAGTCGCTGCTGCGCCATGGCCTGAAGCGTTGCCGCACGAAGAATCGTCTCGCGATAACCCGGCCAGCGCTGGGCTACCACTGGCAGCACCTCATGGCGCACATAATTGCGGTCTTGATCTGATTCGAGGTTACTGGGATCGATCACATAATCGAGCCCCGCGGCCTCCAGGGCTGTCCGCAAGGACGCCGCACTGACATCAAGAAAAGGACGATAAATGACACCCTCAGCGCACGCTCGTTGACGCGGAATGCCCGCAAGCCCCTTAGGGCCGGCGCCGCGAAAAAGGCGCAGCAATACAGTTTCAACCATGTCATCAGCGTGATGCGCGGTAAACAATACCTCGTCTCGACCCAAGGCCGCCTCAAAAATACGATAGCGCTCCGCGCGCGCGTTGGCCTCAAGTCCCCGCCCCGCGGCGTCGACATGGCATTCACTGACCTGTAATGGGACAGAAAGTGCACGGCAATGCTGCTCGCAAACCGCAACCCATTGCGGCGCATCCGGATGCAGGCCATGATTAATATGAATCGCGCGAATGGGCGGCAAACTCGTATCACCACGATACGCCACCAGCGCATATAACAGTGCGACGCTATCTGCGCCGCCCGATAAAGCCACCCACCAGCCGGGCGCAGTCGCAATCGGCTCTGGCAGTGTGGCGAGTAGTTCGCGCACTGGCGTGGCCCTAGCGGTCAGTTACCGTAAGACATTAATCGCCGATAGCGCGTCTCGAGCATCTCGTCCTCATTCATCGCCGACAGCCGATCGATCTGCGCGATTAAATGGCGCTTTAATCGACTGGCCATTTCCACCGGATCCCGGTGAGCGCCCCCGAGTGGCTCGGGGATGGTCGCGTCGACAATACCCAGCTCTTCTAGCTTAGAGGAGGTCACGCCCATTGCCGCTGCGGCGTCTGGTGCATAGTCGGAACTTTTCCAAATGATATTGGCACAGCCCTCAGGTGAGATGACAAAGTACGTTGAATATTGAAGCATCGCGAGGTGATCGCCGACGCCAATCCCCAAGGCGCCGCCCGAGGAGCCCTCTCCGATCACGATACAAACCAGCGGGGTCTTGAGTCGCGACATCACTGCCAAGTTCTGCGCAATCGCCTCTGAAATGCCGCGCTCCTCCGAATCGATGCCCGGATAGGCCCCCGGCGTATCAATCAAAGTGATCACGGGCATTTTAAAACGCTCGGCCATCTGCATCAGACGCATTGCCTTTCGATAACCCTCAGGCTTTGGCATACCAAAGTTTCGATACACCTTGTCTTTCACGGCGCGGCCCTTCTCCTGACCAATCACCATCACGGGTCTGCCCTCTAAGCGAGCAATGCCGCCAACAATCGCCTTATCGTCTGCAAAGTGCCGATCGCCGTGCAATTCGTCAAATTCAGTGAACATTTCCGGGATGTAATCGAGGGAGTACGGTCGCTGTGGATGCCTGGCCACTCGCACTGTATCCCACGCGCTGAGATCGGTATAAATCTTTGCCGTCAGTGCGGTCGACTTTTCACGCAGACGGTTTATTTCATCACCCAGATTGAGTTCGGCATCATCGCTGACGCCTTGCAACTCCTCAATTTTCATTTCGAGTTCTGCAATCGGCTGCTCAAAGTCGAGATAGTTCGGATTCATGTTGCTCGCTTGGCTCCTAAAATTGCTGTATCGCTGACTGTAGTGCTTACTCTATAGATTGCATTGAGAGTCTGCAAAGGGGCGGCAATCAGCAGTGCCCCACTGTTAAAAGGTGGTTTATCTCGTTACCCTGCGCACCATGTCGCAGACTCCACCCGCTGTTCCTCGCCTTATTCTGGCCCCCATGGAGGGGGTATTGGACGCCATCATGCGCGACCAGTTGACCGCGATTGGCGGCTACGCGCGCTGTGTCACCGAATTTGTGCGCGTTTCTCAAACACTCCTCCCTCGGCGAGTATTCTACCGGTATGCGCCAGAACTCAAACAAGGCGGTGTGACCCCCTCGGGCGTGCCGGTCTTTGTTCAGCTTTTGGGATCTGACCCCGCCTTGATGGCCGCCAATGCGGCCCGCGCCGCTGACCTCGGTGCGCCCGGCATTGACCTCAACTTTGGCTGCCCCGCCAAGACCGTGAACCGCTCCCAAGGTGGTGCAGCGTTGTTACGATCACCCCTACTGATCAGATCCATCTGCCAAGCGGTGCGTGAACGCGTGCCCAACACGGTTCCCGTGACCGCAAAGATCCGACTGGGTTATGACAGTGATGATCAGTTCGAGGAAATACTCGATGCCCTGGCTCAGGTGGAGCTCACCGAACTCACTGTCCACGCGCGCACCCGGCGGCAGGGCTATCGCCCTCCCGCTCACTGGCATCAGCTGCGTCAGGCAACGCAGAAAATGCCCTATCCTGTTATCGCTAATGGCGAGCTATGGAGCCCCTCCGACGTGAAACGGTGCGCCACAATCAGCGGCTGTGACACGTTTATGTTAGCGCGCGGTGCGCTATGCCGTCCCGATCTCGCCGCCGCCATTCAAGGCCATTATCAGGGCGTTGCCCCCCCCACCTTTGCTTGGCAGCAAACTCAGGAACTCTTGATCCAGTTTCTTGAACGCAATCGACAGTGCTACGACGACCGCTACGCCGTAAACCCAGTGAAACAGTGGCTGATGTATCTCAGACTTTACTACCCGCAAGCTGGCGCATTATTCAGCGAGGTCAAGCGCATCAATGACCCCGCACACATGGCACAGGCGCTCATGGGACCGTCGAGGGCAAGGGCTGCATGACATACCGCTCATACTGCCGATGAAAACGGACTCGACATCTGTCGACTCCGATGCAACATTACACTGGGTCTCATCAAACCTCATGCAGCAAGGCATCGAACTATGAGCATTACAACCACCTCTCAATCTGGCGATCTTTGGGGACATCCAAAGGGCCTCTATATCTGTTTCGCCACAGAGTTATGGGAGCGGTTCTCCTTTTATGGCATGAAATACTTGCTGTTACTGTACTTAACCAAGTACCACTTATTTTCAGATGCCGCGGGTCTGGGTGTGCTGGGGAGTTATGCGTCGCTGGTCTATGCCATGCCCGTTTTAGGTGGGCTCGTCGCTGATCGATTTATCGGCATGAGAAAAGCGGTGACCTTTGGCGGGGTCTTACTGGTACTCGGGCATCTCGGTATGGCCTTCGAGGGAGAAGCCGCTCGGCAAACCGCTGCCGGCATTGTCCGAGATGATGGCGCGCTATCAATTTTTTATCTGTCACTGGCACTCATTGTAGTGGGAGTTGGCTTCCTCAAACCCAATATATCGACGGTCGTCGGCAAGCTATACCCAGAGGGCGACGCCCGACGAGACGCGGGCTTCACCATCTTTTATATGGGCATAAATATCGGCGCATTCGCGGCGACGCTCTTGTGTGGATGGCTGGGTGAAGTCTATGGCTGGGTTTGGGGCTTTGGCGCCGCCGGAATCGGCATGCTCATCGGCCTGATTTTCTTTCAGTGGGGACAGCCTTATTTACTGGGCCATGGAGAACCCCGCAACCCGGGCCAGCTCAGTCGGCTAGTGGGCATTCCCGGTCTGACCTTAGAGCGCGCTATTTATTTAGGCAGTTTTGTCATGGTCGCCGTGATTTGGCAGCTGGTTCAACTCACCGACACGGTGGGTACGTTGCTCGATGTCATGTCATTGGCTGTTTTGGTCGGCCTAACGTGGTTCTTGTTTGCTCGATGCAATAAAGTCGAGCGCGAGCGGATGTTTGTGCTCATTGTGCTGACGTTATCGACGGTAATCTTTTGGGCACTGTTCGAACAAGCCGCCGGGTCGATGACACTATACGCCGACAGGGTGACGGACAAAGCGCTCTTTGGCGTCTCGCTCACGGCTGCACAATTTGGCGCCGCCAATTCTTTCTTCATCTTTTCATTAGCCCCGTTATTCGCGCTACTGTGGACACGTCTCGGCAAACGCGGGCTCGAACCGAGCACGCCGGTTAAGTTTTCACTCGGCATTGCGCAGGCAGGCCTAGGGTTTGGTGTCTTGGTCTATGGCGCTCAATTCCCCAATGAGGCCGGCGTGGTATCGGCATGGTGGTTAATTTGCGCCTACTTGCTACACACCACGGGAGAACTCTGTTTAAGCCCTGTGGGCCTCTCTGCAGTGACCAAGCTCGCCGTCCCCTCGGTGGTGGGAGTCATGATGGGCACCTGGTTTCTTGCCTCGGCCTACTCGTCGTATGTTGCCGCGCAAATTGCCACCATCGCCGCACGCCCCACTAGTGCAACACTGACAGACAACGCTGACGCACTGGCCGGCTACACCGAACTGTTCAGTCAGCTCTTAGTGATTGGTCTAGCCGGTGGCGCAGTGCTGTTGATTCTCTCGCCGCTGCTGAAAAAATTAATGCATGGTGTGAGATAACAACTTAGCTGGCGGCAGTGGATGCGGCGCTTCGTGCCTTTCGCGCTGCCAGCATTTGTTGCCAATCGTGGCCAATGAGATACATCGCGGGCACCAGCAGTAGGCTGACAAACAAAGCAAAGAAAACACCAAACGCCAGCGACAAGACCGCAGGCTTCAAAAATTCCGCGCTGGTGGACTGCTCTGCCATAATCGGAATCAAACCGATAAACGTGGTGAGCGTTGTTAAGAAAATAGGCCTAAAGCGACTCACTGCCGCCATCACGATCGCTTTCGGGGACGGATGACCCTCACGTTCTAGTCGCCGCACGTAATCGATCAGCACTAAGTTGTCGTTGACGACCACCCCCGCCGCCGCGCCAATACCAAAGTAGGAAAACAGCGCCATCGGCAAATTGAAAATCAAGTGCCCAAACACCGCTCCCATAAAACCGAATGGCATCGCAGTCATAATGAGAATCGGCAGACTATAGGAGCGAAAGGCGACAGCAATCAGCGCGTAAATGACAAAGAGCGCAATCGTATAGAGCGCAATAATTTCGTCAAAGAACTCAGCCTCTGCCTCTTGCGACCCCCCCTTTAAGACGCGTAATCCGGGATACATTCCGCGGAGCGTCGGCAGATAGCCGTCCTCCACAGCGGCATTGATCTCGCTGAGGGACTCGGGCTCCACCGTCGCACTCACCGTCACCACGCGCTCGCCGTTACGCCTAGTAATTCGCCGAGTGGCCTGCCCCACCTCGACCTCGGCGACCGACAAGAGTGGAATCAGTCTGCCATCTGGCGTTCGAATGCGGACCTCCTCAAAAGACGCCAATGTGTCGCGTGCGGCTTTCGGATAGCGGACCATAACCCTGACGTCGCCGTATTCTCGTGGTAATCGCTGCACCTCCTCCCCATAAAAAGCCTGTCGCACTTGCGAGGAGACATCACCCAAAGTCACACCGAGCTTTTCGGCACCCGGCTTTAAGTGAAAGCGCATCTCTGGCAGCGCACCCCACTGGTCATCGCGAATGTAATAGGCTTTATCGTACTCACGGAGGTGATGCTGTAGGGTTCGACTCGCTGCATTGAGCGTTTCAAGGTCATCGTGCTGTAACAAGAACGTAATACTGGCCTCACTGTCGCCGAGGGTATAGCGGACCTTCACCTCGTCCGCATCCGGAATATCACCCACCAGCTCTGCAAATCGCTCAACCGCCTGGCGGCTACTTAAGTCTCGTTGATCCGGCGGGGCCAGCTGGATAATGGCAACAACACTGCCCCGACGGGCACGGGTATACCAGCCCTCGATCAACTCCCCAGAGCCCTTGCCACCTGCGGCCTCAGCATTGACCTCAGCAACCAGTGCTTTTTCCGCGTTTTGCAGTTGTGTCAACACTTCTATAGAGCGACTGAAGGGCGCCCCGGGCGGCAACGTGACATCAATGGTGATTTGTTCTATTTCGACCTGTGGAGAAAAAAAGAACTTAACCCAACCACTCGTAAATAGGCCCAGCGAAATCAAAAACAAAGCGAAAAACACCATCGTCGTGGTGTAGCGACGTTGCAGGCACCATTCAAGAAACGGCCGATAAGTGTGCTCAGAAAACCACACGACGCTATCGGCAATGCGTTTTTGACGCACCGACCACTTACCACTGGGCGCGTTGCGATCGATATTGCGTAGATGACTCGGCAAAATGAGAAATGCCTCAATCAACGAGAAACACAATGCCAGCGAGATCACGACGGAGAGCTGACGTGTAAATTGCGCCGTCACACCTGACACGAACAACCACGGCGCAAAGGCGACGATTGTCGTCAAGACCGCGAAAATCACAGGTCGACTGACGGCAAACGCACCCTGTATCGCGGCGTCCTCCCCCGAGATACCTCTTTGGTGAACATGGTGATGAATGCTTTCCCCCACCACAATCGCATCGTCAACAACGATGCCCAGGACTAGCAAAAACGCGAAGGTTGATAATAAATTGAGCGACACGTCGTTCGCTGGCAGCAGCGCAAAGGCGCCCAGAAAACTCACACCGATACCCACGGTGACCCATAGCGCCACTTTCGGCTCAAGAGTGAGAATCAAGATAATAAAGACGAGCAGCAGTCCTAGGATCGAGGACTCAGCAATGAGGTCCATTCGGTTTTCATAGATATCAGCCGTGTCAAACCAGATAGCCAGCTCAATGCCAGCAGGCAGACTGGGCTGCGTTCGTGCAATCCACTCTTTCACGGCCGCACTGGCTTTGACCACCTGCATGTCATCGGTGGACATCACCTGTAAGAGCACAGCTGGCTGTCCGTTCAACGTGGCGAGAATTTCGTTTTGCTCAAAGTCGTCCAGCACCGTTGCCACATCGCCCACTCTGACGATGCCACCCTCGAGGGTCTGACGGACAATAATCTGCTCGAAGTCATCCTGGTTATCGGCTAAGTTTTCGGCCCGCAACTGAATATCACCGGTCTCAGTGCGAACCTCGCCCACCGATACGTTCATAGAATCACTGCGAATAGCTGCTGCCACGTCTGAGAAGCGCAATCCAAAATTACGCAAGGCACGCTCAGACAATTCGATCGTGACTTCTTCACGACGCGAGCCAAAGACCTCGACCTGGGAGATATAAGGCAACCCCGCCATGTCGTTGCGCAACTGATTGGCAAGTCGGGTTAGCGCCTTCTCACCCACCTTACCCGCCAAAGCGACGCGAATCATTTCCTGGCGCCACTCGAGTCGTCGCACACGCGGGTTTTCAATATCTCTCGGAAACGCAGTAATCGAGTCAACTGCATTTTTCACGTCGTTTAAAAACGTATTGAGCTCTACCGATGGAAAGGTTTGAACCGATAAGGAACCGAGACCCTCTCGAGACACCGAGTTGACTCGGTAGACATTGGAGACATTCTTTAATGACTCTTCAACACGCTGGACAACCTGTTGTTCGACCTCCTTCGGTGAGGCACCTGGCCAGATAACCTCGATCTGGATAATGTCGGGTTGTACGGAGGGGAATGCTTCTTTTTCAATACCGCGAAGACCTAACCATCCTGCGGTAACAATAATGAGCATAAGCAAGTTGGCGGCAACCGGATTGCGGACCCACCATCGAATTAAACCTTCCATCGCAGCGAACTCAGACTTCGTTATCGTCGACGAGCCAGCGGTCAGTTGTCGCCTCTGAAACACCCTCAGTCTCGATCGCTTCTAATCGCATACCGCTCACCGGATTACGAATGGCCGAGACGATGATTTGATCGCCAGCCTCAATGCCCGTGCCCACCATGATGATGTCGCGATTTCGATGCAGGACCTCAATCTGCCGCACCTCGAGCAGTCCCTCCTCACTCAATACAAAAACCTCATTGCCTGCGCGAAGCCCCTCTGCCGCAATCTGTACGGTATCGACGAAGGGACGGCCCTGTATTTCGGCATCAACATAGAGACCCGCTGCAAGTGGCATACCGCTCGCGCTGTTGGCAGTCCCATAGGGGTCATCAATGCTGACCGTGCCATAAACCGTCCGAGTGGTTGGGTCGATCGCCGCATCGAGTCGATTCAGATATCCTTGCCAGCGATGCTGCGTGCCACCCATCATCGCCGACAGCGTTGTGGGCAAACCGCCTCCTGCACCACCATGAAATCCGATGGGTACGCCCAATGCTGATAACTGGTTATGCGTGAGCGCAAGGCGCACCTCTGCCATATCAGTGCCAAACACCGTACCCAGCACTTTACCGGGGCTCACAAACTGCCCGAGGTCCGCTGATTGACTCTCGACGCGACCGGTAAAGGGCAAACTCAACCGAGTACGCTCCAGATTGGTCTCAGCCAAGGCAAGTGCCGTCTCGGATGCCTTGAGTGCCGCTTCAGCACGCGCAACCTGTGGTTTTTTTAGTGCCAGCGGTGAGGGGTTTTCCTGCCCCAAGAGCTGTTTGCGGGCGACGTCTGCATCGGCCAGGGCTTGTTCGAGATCGACGCGAGCCGCGGCAACGCGAGCCCTACGCTCGTCGACTGCGGCACGGTAATCCGTCGCCTCAATGGTCAACAAGACCTCGCCGGGTGAAAAGCGACCCCCTTCAATAAAAGCCGGCGCAATGCCCGTTATTTTCCCACCCACTTGCGCCACTAACTGCGTTCGAACGCTTGGCCTCACTTCGCCATAAGCCAACACAGTAGGACGAGCGGTTGTTCGAATGGCCGGCGCGACGACCACACGCGCAGCGCTCGGTGGCTCGATACTGGGAGTCGGACTAGGCTTAGTCACCTGCAAAACGGCGTAGACAGCAATACCCACTAAACCCACACCAGCGGGCCACGCTACTCGCCTCAATAGCTCAATCATGATTACCTTCCTAACCCCATCAAGTCTCTCTCGCAGACCCGCCACCTTCCATGATGATAATCGATCACTGCTACGACTCCCTGCGGCGCAAAGATAAGCGTCCATTGCCGCGCTTTGGTGTCGTTTACATGACAGTAGAGCGGGCGATGATACTGCGCAACCCCCTGTCACTCTATGGGGAAATGTCGCAATTGATCTTATTAAACCCCTGAAACCCTCGCAATTTACAGTGACAAGACCGGCAGTGTTGTGCAAAGAAGTACCAGATTGCATCGGTCAGACTGCCGAGCAGACTTGCTACCCTTGGGATCACTGTATTGACGGGAAGCGGAGACATGACTGAACGTCCATTTGACATCGTGCTATATGGTGCGTCTGGCTTTACCGGGCAACTGGTGGCCGAGTATCTTGCCTCTGCTGAGTCCGATCTGCGTTGGGCCATTGCAGGCCGCAATCAACAAAAACTTGAGCGCTGCCGACGTGATATCGGCAAGCCAGATCTACCCTTACTCATTGCCGACAGTGACGATGCCAGCCAGCTCAAAGCGATGGCGCTACAAGCCAGTGTGATTATCAGCACCGTGGGTCCGTATGCACGGCATGGCTCCCTGCTCTTAGAAACCTGTGCACGCGAGGGCACTCACTACTGCGACTTGACCGGCGAGGCGCAGTGGATGGCCGAGATTTATGCCAAAGTTGACCCACTTGCCAAAGCCAGTGGTGCCAGACTGGTGCATTGCTGTGGATTTGATTCCATTCCTTCGGATCTATCGGTGTACTTTCTTCAAAAGCAGTTCAAAGAGCGTTTTGGACGCTATGCAAGCCGCGTGTCCGGACGCATGGGCCGCGCCTCAGGCGGCGTTAGCGGCGGCACCGTCGCCAGTCTGATGCTGGTTGCCGAGCAGGCGTCTCAAGACCCTGTTATCCGTGCACGCATTATGGATCCCTATGCACTCTACCCAGCGGGCGTCTCTCCGGGATCCGATAAGCCTGATCAAACCGGTGTCGAGTGGGATGAAGACTTCGACAGCTGGACCGCCCCTTTCGTGATGGCAGCGATCAACACCAAGGTCGTGCGGCGCTCTCATGCGCTAGCGGGGTTGCCCTATGGTGATCAGTTTAGCTACGACGAATCGCAACTCTGTGATAGCCGTGCTAAAGCCTTACTCAGCGCAGGGGGATTAGGCGCCGTCATGGCGGGGACTTTTTTTGCGCCCACCCGCGCCCTGCTCAAAAAACTACTTCCCGACCCGGGTGAAGGTCCCGATGAGCGCAAGCGTGAAAACGGATTTTTCGAGTTCTGGACCCATGGGAGCGATGGTTCCGATCACCTCCGCGTTAAGGTGACCGGACAACGCGATCCCGGTTATGGCGCCACGTCGCGCATGCTAGCGCAAGCAGCTCTCTGCCTCGCTCGAGATTCGCTCGCCGTTGGAGGTGGTATCTGGACGCCTGCCAGCGCTATGGGTGACGCAATGCTGCAGCGGCTGCCCGGAGTTGATATCCACTTTAAGGTCGTCGAAGACTGACTCCACGCCTTGCCTCGCGCACAACCGAAGCCACGAGCAATGGGCAGTGGCGCAGAAGCACTGGGCACTGGCCAGAAGCAATTCGCCGTCATGTCATGCTCGCGGCCAATGACAGGGTAAAAAAAGGCCGCTGTCAGGCGGCCTCGTCTTACTAGGCTGGGTGTTTTACAGCGCTTCGTATTTGAACTTCTGACCGCCCAACGTGGCTTCATACATCAACCCACCTTTTGCAATCGTAAAGACCGCCATACCACTGCGACCGTCGTACTGCTTATCCCTAGCAGCAGCGCTATTCGAATCCGCGTCGGTTCCGGCAGAAGCATTACCGCCACCACCAGTTGAAGTCGAAGCGGTTGCGCTCGCAGTCAGTGCTACTGCTGTGGCCTGTGCACCAAACTCAAAATTGCCCGACGTGAAGTCATCAAACGAGCGCTCATCTCTAAAGAAAATCATCTGGCTATAAACCTGCCCGCCTAATTGCAGGCCATAGGTGATTTGATTCATTTTAACTGTGCCGGTCTGCTCACCACCCCGATAAACAGAGCCCTTGCCGTGCGCACCACCAATCCCGATGCCGCCTTTACCGATACTGGGGAAGATTGCGTAGCCATAAGCCTCGTCAATAAAGTCGCCGGCGCCAGCAGTGCGGAAATTATCCAGCGTTGTCTCGATCTCATCAGCCATGGCTGGCTGCATCATGAACGCACAAAAACTCAGCAATGCGACTCTCAAAATTTGCATACCTATCTCTCCTGTGTGGTGTGGTGTGGTGTAGCGTCCTATTGTCAGTTATTTGACATTAGTTTAGCAAAGGCACCATAACGCATCCGCGCCAGCTTAAATGTGCAAAAAGTGACACGCCTTAATGGTGACCTATCGTCCCACGCGATCACCATGGGATGGGCTCACCGCGCCAATCCACATAGCTCAAGGTGCCGTCAGCGACGACCTGGGTGAGCACGGCATCCAGCGCCTCCGCAGCCTGATCAGGCTGCAACAAAGTCTCTGGGCGCACGCCCGCCTGAAACGGTTTCGAAAGAGGGGTATCGACGGTGCCGGGGTGATAGGCCACTACCTTTGCTGAGGGATTCACGCGCACCAACTCATGGGCCAAGCACTGCAGCATCATGTTAAGAGCAGCCTTGCTGGCTCGGTAGCTATACCAGCCACCCCGGTGATTGTCACCAAGACTCCCCACTCGCGCCGATAGTGCGGCCACAATCGGCGCGACACTCGTTTTCAGCAAGGGCGCCATCGCTGATAGTACCCGCATCGGTAGGAACGTATTGACCTCAAACACCGTGTGCATCGCCGCGGAATCAATCTGAGCCAACGCGCGCTCAGGCCGATAGTCTGCTCCTTGTAAAACACCATTACACACGACCAACCGTGCCACATTGGTTTGCGCTGATACCAATCGCGCAGCGAGTGCTGATAACGCCGCCTCGCTATAATCCGAGGTCTCAACCTGGACCCTGCTCGGATCCAAAGCGTCGTTGAGGGCCTCAGCAGATCGCGTCACCGCCAGAATAGGTCTCAGCCCTTCTCGCTGCCAGCGCTGAATCAATGCACCTGCAATGGCGCTACTGGCACCAAATACAATGTCCAGCTCACCCTTATCGGTCATCACGTTGCTCCCCTGTCATCCGGCCACGGCAGTCACGGCCCACCCTTCGTTATACGACAGAGCCCGTTAACCGATGACGCCGCACAATGCTATGTGCCTTTTTCTGATGTGATGCATTCCGAACCAACGGTGACGCCGGCCACGCGGATAAAGCGGCGCTAGAGTGCGCCGGGGAACGCTCCCCCATCCAGCAAGATATTTTGGCCAATCACGAAACCCGCTTTGTCGGAACACAACCAAGCACAGGCCGCACCAAACTCTTCAGACGTGCCAAAGCGCCCCGCTGGCACCGTCTGCATGCGAGCTTGGCGCGCGTCGTCCTCACTGATACCGCGGGCGCCTGCATCGACTTTATCCAGCATCACGAGCCGATCGGTGTCGTGCAGACCCGGCAATAAGTTGTTAATCGTGACGCCGCTGCCGGCCACTTGTCTGGATACGCCGGCGACATACCCGGTCAACCCAGAGCGTGCCGTGTTGGACAGCCCGAGCACTGGAATGGGCGCCTTAACGGCTACGCTGGTGATGTTCACAATCCGTCCCCAGCCCCTGTCCATCATGCCGGGCAGCAAAGCCTTAATCAGGGCAATCGGGGTCAGTAAATTGGCGTCGAACGCGGCAATAAAATCATCACGGTCCCAGTCAGACCACATCCCGGGTGGCGGGCCCCCCGCGTTGGTCACCAGAATATCGACGTCTCCCGCCGCCTCCAGAACGGCTGCCTGCCCGCCTTCAGTCGTGACATCGGCCGGCACCACCACAACAGACACCCCGTAAGTTGAGCGAATGCTGCCAGCGGTTGCCTCCAAAGCCTCCGCGCCACGCGCGTTGAGCACAAGGTCTACACCCTCGCCTGCCAGCGCTTCAGCGCAGCCTTTGCCCAAACCCTTTGACGATGCGCAAATCAATGCGCGCCGACCTCGAATACCCAGATCCATGATCTACTCCTCGCGTACAACACGCTGGCGTGCTGATTGCCCGTATCAATGACCCCTGCTCGCGCTCACAGCCGCCCTGATCCGCGCTGTACAGTCGTCGCCAATCCCAGTATACGGGCAATAGGCTATGCTTTGTTTGGCTAACGACTCAGCATGGGTTGCATGCGATAAAGGGAGTGCTCGGGAAAGATGACCCGTTTCTGGGAAAATAAAACCCTCACGGAGATGACACTGCGGGAATGGGAATCGCTCTGCGACGGCTGCGGCCAGTGCTGCCTGCATAAGCTCGTCAACGAGGAAACTGCAGATGTCTTCTACACACACGTCGCCTGCCGACTGCTCGATACCGACACCGCTCGATGCCAGCGTTATGATACGCGGAGTGAAGAGGTCAGTGACTGCCTCGATGTTCGCAACATGAGTGCCTCAGAACTCGCCTGGATGCCGCGAAGCTGCGCCTACAGACGACTGAGTGAGGGAAAGGCATTGCCGCAGTGGCATCCGCTGCTGAGTGGTGATCCGCAATCGGTGCTCAGCGCCGGCGTGAGTGTGGCCAACAGAACCATTAGCGAAGACGATGCGGATCTCGACAACCTTGAGGCCGACATCATTGA
Organism: Luminiphilus sp.; assembly: GCA_028117185.1. The sequence continues at coordinate 836 of JAOHHD010000006.1, read as the reverse complement.
ATGGGTGGCCACCTGAGCGCGCCATAGTGCGCTGTAGGCGCTGAAAACTTCACGGCTTGGGCAACCCATGTCGTAACAATCGATCCAGTTGATCGGCAAATAGTTTTCGATCTGCCTGAGACAGCGGCGGCGGCCCCCCCGAATGTTGCCCGGCAGCGCGCATTGTCTCCATAAAATCACGCATTTGCAGGCGCTGGCGAATCGTATTGGCGGTATATCGCTCCCCCCTAGGGGTCATCACATGAGCGTCTTGTTGCAACACCTCGTAGGCCAAGGGAATGTCGGCTGTGATAACTAGATCGCCCGCTACCACTCGGCGACTGATTTCGTGGTCTGCCACATCGGGCCCTTGGGCCACCTGATAGAGGGTAATGAAGTTCGACTGGGGAATGTGAAACGACTGATTGGCAAACAGCGTCAATGCGATTTGTCGTTTTTGCGCCGCGCGGTAGAGAATATCTCGAATCACCACGGGACATGCATCGGCATCAACCAAGATATTCATCTGACAACCTCATCTACCCCAACACCGCAACCTGCCCGCTGGACGCGCTTAACCTGTAACGATCTGAATGAAACGTCCAGCACTAATGCCCCAGGACCTACTGTCAACTGGCTGGTCTGACAAGTGCAAATGTGTATACTACGCTCCCTCGCCGGGAGGACGACTCCGGAGAGTACCAACATGCGGAATTAGCTCAGCTGGATAGAGCGCCGGTCTACGAAACCGGAGGTCGCAGGTTCGACTCCTGCATTCCGCGCCAAAGCCCTCGCTAGGCCCTTTCAGGCCTAGTACTGATTTTGATCTTGACGTGTTAACTGGCAAATGTAGCTCT
>JAOHHD010000059.1 GCA_028117185.1 Luminiphilus sp. | reverse complement strand
CAGTGCAAATTGCCAGATCCTGAAGGGCAGTAGATAGAAGCTAGCGGTACTATCGATCCGGGTATAACCAATGCAGATCGCTAAGCTCATTAGGAAAATAGCGACAAGTCCCGATCGATACACCCCGGGGCGAGCAGTCGTCAGAAAAACAATGAAAGCAGGCCAGAGTAAGTAGAACTGTTCTTCGACCCCTAAAGACCACAGATGCAGCAGTGGTTTGAGTTCTGCACTGGCATCCCAGTAGCCTGATTCAAAATAAAAAAGTATATTCGCTGCACTCAGAACGCCGGCGGCGGCTGACAGCGCCAAGGCGCCAAAGGCATCGGGTTGCACCACGAAGCTTGCGACTATTGTTGTCATGACGACTGTGGCCAACACTGCGGGTAGCAGTCGGTTCACTCGGCGAAGATAAAAAGCTGAAAAATGAAAGCTGTCTGTGTTGATCTGATCCCTGATTAAGCCAGAGATAAGAAAGCCTGATATCACGAAGAAAATATCAACCCCTACAAATCCGCCGGTAAAGGCGGGGATTTGTAAATGGAAGAGAACCACTGCTAGGACGGCGAGCGCCCGTAAGCCATCAATATCTGTCAGATAAACGAGTCGACGTCGGGCTTTCGGCATAGGGGCGGTGCTTAATGAATCTACGACCAATTGATTACGAATCAGTGGGTTTTAGGGTTAGCGGTTGCTCCGTCATGTATTTTTCCCACCAATGGTGAAAGTTGCGGATACGCCTTTCGTGATGCGAGATCCAGAGCCCCTTCATTCCCCGCGAGTGCAACCCTTTTTGTACGCCAGCAAGACACGACGCATCCTGGTCCAGTAACAAGCCCGAAGACTTTTCGCCATAGCGGTAAAACTGGTGCTCAGGACGTCCCTCGATATTGGAATCGCCCAACTCCACAAACAGGTCGACCGCGCCGGCTTTTGTGCCTGCTGTGGCGTCGCCTTTGGGAACGCGATTAAAAATCATGCGATCGAAGTACATTTTGTCGGGGTTAGTGGGATGTGGGCGATGACGGAACATCCACATCTGTTCCCCGAAAAGATTGAACGTGATATTCGGAAAAATATTGTAGTGATAGTCCGCAGTCAGCTGATCATCTGTCAGCTTAGAAAAGTCCAGACCGTTTTCATTCGTCATCGATCGTTTGTGTGCTGCTACGGCACCTCGCAGCGTTGTTACGTCACCATCAAAGGTGTCTACCGGGAATCCTTCAGATTTCAGGTATTCAATCATCGTCTCATTTAACGCCTTGTCTTGCCCAATTTTACGGGGGCTAGGGATATACATTGGCGCAATAAAGCGGGTATGCGGGCCGTATAGATCCATCTGTACATTCACATCATCGGCAAGATACTCAGACTCGGGGTGCACGCCACGCACGTGGTAGGTTTCTGAGAAAATGTCGACTGATGTTTTCCAGTTACAGTCCCATTCGACGGTTTCGTCAGAAACGAGCACCATTGATTCTAATTCGTAGGGCGCAAGATGTTCGGGGACAATACCGAGATAATCGATCAAGGGTTCGATGTCAGGATCCATGGATATCCAGACGAACCCGCCCCACGTTTCGCACCTGAGCTCTCTGAGACTAAGCTGTTCCGCAGGAACTCCCTGAGGAAAATCGTGTGCTTCGGGTATCTCCTTAATGCTGCCATCCAGATTGTATTGCCAGCCATGAAAACCACAGCTCAGGTAAGGGGAATTCCCACATCCCGAGTGCTTTAGTTGATTGCCTCTGTGCTGGCAAACGTTGTAGAAAGCTCTGATCACGCCATCTTCGGCGCACGTTACCAAGATTGATTCTCGAAGATTGTCGAAAACAAAAAAGTCGCCAGGTTTGACAACGTCGCAGGCTGCGCCAGCTAACAACCAGGTTTTTGACCAAATACAGTTATCCTCGAGCCTCAAAAAAGCAGGATCTGTGTAGCGGTCAACGGGGATTCGCTCAAACCCAAGCGCTGGTTCCGGCGCTTTGGTTGTCGGTGTAAACACGAAGTCAGTGAGTTCGTTCATACGTATGCTCCGTCTCTCATCCTGCCGCACATGAATAAGTGACTAACCACCAAGATGTGCGGTGACGCATCGCAATCCTCCAAACCTATGGAAAGCGGCGTCGGGTGCATTTTTCTATGCCAAGCGTTGTTTCACCTAAAGCTTTTGCGCAGCGCGG
>JAOHHD010000058.1 GCA_028117185.1 Luminiphilus sp. | reverse complement strand
GATGCAAGATTAGCCCCAGCGCTCTGCGATGCGCCCCTGCAGGCATTACCAGGGAGGGCCAAGAGCACTTTGGGGCCCATCAGCGTCGGCGTTCGATGCAACGGTTCACAACCGTGGACCATTTATGTCCGAGGCACTGTTAACGCCTATGCTGATATCCCGGTTCTCACGCAATCGGTCCCTCGCGGTGAACTGATTTCGCAGGGAGATATAGCGATCGAGCAGGTCGAAATTAGCAGCGATTTTGAACGCATCATCGTCGATCAGATAGACATTGTCGGCAAACAGGCAAAGCGAGCATTGCGCGCCGGCGAGCCACTACGATTCACCCAGCTGATGCACCCGATTTTGATTGAGCGGGGCCAGGAAGTGACGCTGATCTCAGGTTTAGCAGGTATCGAGGTGCGCATGCAAGGCAAAGCGCTGGCATCCGGCGCCGCAGGGGATCGGATTCTGGTCGCTAACGAGCGCTCAGGCCGGCGCCTTGAAGGGGTCGTGGGCCAAGATGGCACGGTAAAAATTCGATGGAGATGAGTCTAAAGTTTTTCGCTGGAGCGTCGCTAACTGCAGTGATAACATGGACGTTGTGGGCGCCTAACAGCGCTCGAGAGAGGATACGATGAGCACAGTTGACATGAGTAATGTCTCAAAGCCACAAACAGGCGACACTTCCGGACGGTTAAGCCGCACCGACAGTGCAAGCCCTACACGCAGTGTATCGAGCCAAGGCGGCACCGATAGTGCGCGTGCGGCGCCCACTGACGCGGTCTCGCTGTCTCAGTCAGCGGCGGAAATCGCTGCGTTCGAGGGCCAGCTTAAATCGCTGTCCGGGGTTGACCAGGCGCGCGTAGAATCGATACGTCAGAGCATCTCAGACGGCAGTTATGCGGTTGATACCGATAAGCTGATTGACGGTCTGCTCTCTGCGGAGAAGTCGCTCCTCTGAACCCATGCCAAGGTTTTTTGGCACCTGAATTAGCGAGCATCTAGCCAGTGAACGACTCCGCCGGAGACATCGTAGTGGCCTTGGAACATGAACTGCTGACCCTCACCGCAGTGCACGAGGCACTGCTGGCCGAGACGGCAGCCCTGACCGAGGGTGATACGGATCACATTGGCATTGCCACCACCAAGAAGAATGTCGCGCTAGAGGCACACCAAGCTGCCATGACTCAGCGACCCGCTGGCGACATACCTGAGGGAGCGAACGCGGAACTGAGCACTCTTCAGGAGCGTTTGGCATCGCTTGCTAGTGAATGTCAGGACGTCAACCGTCGCAATGGCGCGCTGATTAGCAAACTTAGCGATCGCACGAAAGCGGCCCTCAATATATTGCAAGGCACCGAGGACATCGCCGTACTTTACTCTGCCTCTGGGGTGGAGGCCGCCACGAGCAAGGGGTCCCGGGTCCTAGGCAAGGCCTGAGCACTTGAGTTCATTCGACACACTGCTCTGCTGGGCACCCGGCCGCGCGGGGCTCGAATCACCTACCCCAGCAAGGCCTCTAATCGATAACACACCGCAAAGTCACCTCAGGCTCACCAACAGTAGCCCTGGAAAAAATGATCAGTTGTGATCGGCGCCACAGCCACTCGCCGGGGTAGTTTCACTTTCTAAAGTACGGTCACACGTGTTAGTTTAACTTGAGCAGAATGCCTGACGATACTGTAGGTGGACATTTGCTGAGGTTTTTACCAAAACACGACTGTGTAGGGCAGAAGTTGTCAGCCTAATTGGCAGCGAAGCCCACCTCCACGGTAACCCTACTACTAACAAGGAGGGGCGGCGGTATAGACGCCTAAATGAGCTGACTCGCTTAGAACACATCATATATGCTCTGCTGGCCGCCTACGTTTGCTGCCTATTGAGTCTTCATGTGCTCTATTACGCAGGGATTTTTGCTGCGACGGAGAGAGATCCAAGTGCGATGATTCATGCGACCCGCACCGCCTTTATCTGCGTCTTCTTCATCCTGATCTCCTTACAAATTGCGCGACGGAAGCCCTCTGGCCTACTGATTGTCTCGGCCGCCAGCTACGCTGGAGCGACATTTATCGAGGACTTTCTGGTACTCGAATCCTCTTTTTTCCTACCTGAACATCCAATGGCCGGCGCTCTATATGCCTTGCGGCCCCTGTTTATGCTGATGATGGTGTACTGGGCAGTGCGGCGGCGGAGCATCGAAAC
>JAOHHD010000057.1 GCA_028117185.1 Luminiphilus sp. | reverse complement strand
TTGACGCGACCGATCTGGCAAAACGATTCGCAGACGTAGGTGTGCATGCCGTGGTGTATACCGACATTGATCGCGACGGCATGATGCAGGGCGTGAACGTTGATGCCACTGTCGCACTGGCACGATCCTCTGGTTTACCCGTGATTGCCTCTGGGGGGATCAGTCGCATCGAAGATGTTGAACAGCTGATGCACCATGCTCATTCAGGGATTACTGGCGCGATTACTGGTCGCGCTATTTACGAGGGAACGCTCGATCTCGGTGCTGCTCAGACGATGGTCGATAAATTTTTGGACGTCGCTTAATGGCCTTAGCGAAGCGCATTATCCCGTGCCTTGATGTCGATATGGGGCGCGTCGTCAAGGGCGTCAATTTTGTGGGAATCAGAGACGCCGGTGATCCTGTCGAAATTGCGCGCCGCTATAACGACGAGGGCGCGGACGAAATCACCTTTCTCGATATTACCGCCAGCCACGAAGAGCGCGACACGACGGTACAAACAGTTGAGCAAATTGCGCGCGAAGTCTTCATCCCCCTCACTGTCGGGGGTGGCATTCGCGCGTTACACGATATTCGCACGATGTTAAACGCAGGGGCCGACAAGGTTAGTATTAATACGGCGGCGATTCATGATCCCACTCTGGTGAGTGCGGCTGCAGCGCGTTTTGGCTCACAGTGCATTGTCGTTGCGATCGATGTAAAGCGCGTTTCTGAGCCGGAGTCGCCGCCGCGATATGAGTTGTTCACGCATGGCGGCCGCAAGCCCACCGGTATTGAGGCGGTTTCTTGGGCTAAGAAAATGGCCGCCTTGGGTGCAGGTGAGTTGCTGCTTACCAGTATGGATCGAGATGGCACCCGCGATGGATTTGAGCTGACAATCACGCGCGAGATTACCGACAGCGTTGATATCCCTGTGATTGCATCCGGGGGGGTGGGCACGCTGCAACATCTTGCCGACGGGGTAACGCAGGGCGGTGCTGATGCGGTCTTAGCGGCCAGTATTTTTCATTTTGGCGAATACACTGTGCGAGAAGCCAAGCAGTTCATGGTCACAGAAGGTATTCCGATGCGCCTGTGACCCCAGTCAGGCTGCCCTCGCGCGCCTTGACTAAAGCGCTAATCGACGCCAATTAGCGCTATTGCGTTGCCGGCGCGGCCGAGGCGGTGGTTTGGTCTAGGGTGAGCTCGGGCACTTCATTCGGCCTGAGCAGGTTGATACCGCGTAACAGCGTCAAGGCCTCATAGAGCTGGTTATCTGAGTTCCGCAACTCGGTAAGCGATTCGCTTTCGGCCTCTGTATCGGCCGGATCGCCGCCGCTCAGGCTGCCCTGTAGATCCGATTCTTTCGTTCTCCGAGTGGACTCAACGCTCTTCACCTCGGCTCTTTCCACGACGATATCGGGAACGATGCCCTCAGCCTGAATGGAGCGGCCGTTAGGGGTGTAATAAAGCGCGGTGGTTAATTTGACAGCGCGGGTCTCGGTCACCGGCAAAATGGTTTGCACTGACCCTTTACCGAAACTTCTGGTACCCATAATGACAGCGCGGCGACGATCTTGCAGTGCCCCCGCCACAATTTCTGAGGCGCTAGCGGATCCACCGTTGATCAATACGACGATGGGGAGGTTGTTTAACATATCCCCAGGTGAGGCCTCGAAGCGCTCAGCCGCTTGTGGGTGGCGTCCCTCGGTGTAAACCACTAGTCCCCCATCCAGTAGCGCCCCTGCCATATCAACACTGGCACCCAGTACACCGCCAGGATTGTTGCGCAAATCTAAAACGATCCCTTTGAGCCCACCTTCTGCCAGTGCCTCTTTCAGCACGGCGATTGCCTCTTTACCCGTGTCTTTTTGAAACTGGGCGGCGCGCAACCAGAAATAGCCTGCCATCAATTCGCGGCTTCTGACACTGGGTACCTTAATGATGTCGCGGACTACCGTGACATCAAAGGGGTCTTGGGTGCCGCGTCTGCCGATAGTCAGCACGACTTCTGAACCGGTTGGCCCGCGCATCAAGTCCACTGATCGATCCACCGGTAAATCGCGAATCGGCTCGCCATCAATCTTGAGGATTACGTCACCTGCTTCGAGCCCCGCCGCTTCTGCGGGAGAGCCGTCGATGGGCGCGATGATAGTGATATACCCTCGGTCTTGCCCTATCTCGATGCCTAAGCCACTGAACTCGCCCTGAGTATTTTCCTGCAATGAGTCGTAGGCTTTTTCTTCTAGAAACACAGAGTGTGGATCGAGGCCGGACAACATGCCCTGCACAGC
>JAOHHD010000056.1 GCA_028117185.1 Luminiphilus sp. | reverse complement strand
AATGCTACCAGTTCTCGCGCTGGTAGGGCGCCCTAATGTTGGTAAATCAACCTTATTCAACCAGCTGACGCGCAGCCGGGACGCCTTGGTCGCGAATTTGTCCGGTCTTACCCGCGATCGCCAGTATGGCCAAGGAAAAATTGACGACATTGGCTTTATTGTTATTGATACCGGCGGCATCAGTGGCGAGGAGCTAGGGATTGATGCGGCGATGGCCAGTCAGTCGATGGTTGCTATCGACGAGGCAGATGTCGTATTACTGTTAGTGGACGGTCGGGCCGGAGTTCATCCCGGCGACGAAGCGCTGGTGCAGTATTTGCGGTCGCACAATAAACCCTTTCATCTCGTTATCAATAAAATTGACGGAGTTGGCGAAGACATCGCAGCCAGTGATTTCTATCGACTGGGTGTAGAGCCGATCCATACGATTGCAGCATCACATAATCGCGGTGTCAGGCAGCTGATCACGCAAGTGTTAATACCTTGGATTGAGCAAGAGGCGACTGCGGCGGTCCATCCCGACGGACAATCCATTCGCGTTGCGATTGTCGGTCGACCCAACGTGGGTAAATCGACATTAGTGAATCGAATGTTGGGTGAGGAGCGGGTGGTGGTCTTTGATGAACCCGGCACCACTCGCGACAGCGTTTACATTGACTACGAGCGCCGCGGCAGGCGCTATACGTTGATAGACACTGCCGGCGTGCGAAAGCGCAAAAATGTTCGCGAGACGGTAGAGAAGTTCTCTATTGTCAAAACCCTCAAAGCCATCGCCGACGCTCAAGTTGTTATCCTGACGCTCGATGCTCATGAAGGGATTGTAGAACAAGACTTACATCTTCTCGGGCAGTGCATAGACGCAGGCCGCGCATTGGTGATTGCCCTAAACAAGTGGGACGGCGTTGAGTCTGATGAGCGAGATTGGATTCGTTCTGAGCTCAAGCGTCGACTACAGTTTATTGACTATGCGGATATCCATTTTATCTCAGCATTACATGGTTCCGGTGTGGGTAAGTTGTATGGCTCGATACACGATGCCCACGACGCGGCGACGCGCACTTTGAGTACACCGCGATTGACCCGGATTTTAGAGGATGCGGTGGCGACTCATCCGCCACCGATGGTGAATGGCCGGCGGGTTAAGCTTCGCTACGCTCATGCCGGTGGACAAAATCCACCAGTCGTGGTGATTCATGGCACGCAAACTGACGCACTGCCGTCGAGCTATCGTCGTTACCTTGAGAAGATTTTTCGCCGTGAGTTGGCACTTCACGGCACGCCGATTCGTATTGAACTGCGATCTGGCAGTAATCCCTATTCGGGTAAGCGTAACAAGTTGACTCAGCGGCAGGTGCAGCGGCGCCAGCGCATGATGAGTCATATTAAAAAATCTGAAAAAAAGGCGCGGCAGAAGAAACGCGATCGCTAACAGTGACTTCGGCGCCGCCTCACGCCATAGATGGCGTGAGAGCGAGCCTCTAGGTGTTTGGAGGGCAGTGGCTTGATACGGTGCGGGTAGCTGTTAGCTGCCCCTTGAGTAAGGTGGAGGCGTGTAGGGCGCGAGCTAGAGGGGTGCGCCTTCCGGATACAGAGCCGCTTCCAACGCGCTAAGGCGCTGTTGTAGCTGCTCGCGCTGCGGTGACTGCAGGTTTACATGCCCGACTTTTCGGCGGCCGCGAATCGATTTGTCATACCAGTGCAGCGCAGTGTCACCCCCCTGTAGCAGTGCTGCGTCGGCCTCTCTACCCAATAAATTGATCATGCCGGCATACTCAGCGGGGGTCGTGTTGCCCGGATGTGTATCGGTGATGGCGCGCAAGTGATTGCTAAATTGTGAGGTCACCCCGGCATCCTGCGACCAGTGCCCACTGTTATGCACTCTCGGCGCCAGTTCATTGACGCGCAAAACGCCAGCTTCGTCAAAGAGCTCGATGGAGAGTACGCCAACATAGGACCAATGATTCAGTAATCGATTGGCAATGTCGGTAGCTTGCTGCTGAGTGTGTTGTGAAATATTGGGCGCCGGTACTTCTGAGGTCAGCAAGATACCCTCTCGGTGTCTATTTTCTGCCAAGGGATACATGACGGTGTGACCACTCACCGATCGCGCGACGATTAATGAGAGTTCACGATCAAAACGGATCGCACCCTCGACAATCAACGCGGGTAGTGTCGACATTTGTAGCGCCAGCGCGGCCAGTTCATCAGCATCTTTTAGCAGCCACTGATTCTGCCCGTCATAACCCTGCTCACATGATTTGACGAAGGCGGGATAACCCACGGTGTTCACAGCCTC
>JAOHHD010000055.1 GCA_028117185.1 Luminiphilus sp. | reverse complement strand
GTTCAAAATGGGGGAATGCGCTCGCTGCGCGTTGTGCAGGTTGGCAATGCCGTTGGCAAAGCCCGGGCCTAGGTGCAGCAGGGTGAGTGCGGGTTTGTCAGCCATGCGTCCGTAACCATCCGCTGCTCCCGTTACCACTCCTTCAAATAAGCAGAGCACAGCACGAATCCGCGGCTGCTTATCAAGGGCGGCCACCAACTGCATCTCCGATGTTCCTGGGTTAGCAAAGCAGGCGTCCACACCATGCTCCGCCAGGGCATCGATCAGTGATTCAGCACCATTCATAAGAGAGTCCTTTGGTTTGTGGTATAGCGCTGGAATCTCGGCTCATGTGTCATCGCACAGGTCAATCGGATACCAGTGTTGAGACAGTATAACGGCGAGTTGGGGAGGCGCGGTTTGCAGCCGCGAATCCTGGCGCGCGCAATATTTCCTGCGCGAAGGCCTCTGCTTGGTCAAGATAGTGTTTAGAGGAGGGATCTGTCATTTGGCTGCCGTATTGGTGCGTGCCACGAATAATCTGCTCACCATCGGCCCTCCACTCAATGAGATAGTAAAGACCATCCCCTGCGACCACAGTGAGATAGTCGTCATCATCGCTCAGCTGCTCTGCATACATAGCGCGCAGGGTGTCAGGGCCCCCTGAAGCAGCCCAAGTGCGTCCGTCGCGTCCATGTCGCTGTATCTCGCCCCACTTGGGATCGAGCCGCCCCGATAGGGCTGTAACCGATGCCATGCACTTGATCAGTGTTTCTCGCGCGGGTGGGAGCGGTTCTTGTGAGCGCTCGATCGACCACTCCTCCAACAAGACGCAAACACCCAGCGCAGCCTGCCGACTCTCCTTATCGGTATGGAGATCCCAAGAAGCAAGTAGGGTCAATGCCTCTGCTTGTTCAGGGCCGTCAGGATCGAGTGCGGTCACCGCGCTTAAATACTGATAGCCGCGATAGCGAGGCGAGTAGGCATTGTCGTGCTTGATGTCCGAAAAGGCGTCCAACGTGATCGCCGTGTTGGCGTCGAGCAGCTCTAGTCCCCGGACTGCGCGATTGGTCATCCGTGTGGGCCAGCCGCTCTCTTTAGGATAATCGGCGAGGATGGGGTTGCTGCCGGCAGAGCTGATGTGAAAGGGGGATTGATTGGCACTGTGAACATAGCCTGATGGCGGGTTTGTCACACTCGGTAAGGCTGCCGGGGGTAAATAGGATTGCCAAATCAGGTCGCTGCGATCGCCAGGAAGGTATTGATCCCATTGCCACCCTTCGGCGCGGTCCGGCATCATCGCATTGTGGACAAAATGGATAACGCCGTCTTCATTGGCATAGACAAAATTGAAACTGGCGATGTACTGCAGTGCCATTGCGGCTTGCCATTCCTCGAAAGAGGTCGCGTCGCTGATGGCCAGCCATTGTTCCACTTGCCGAATCTCGCCCATACCCGCGTAGCGCACGGCGTAAGTGCCATGCTCAGTTTTCATCACGGGTCCATGGACAGAGCGATAGCCGTCTTCATGGACTGTCCAGGGCAGCCATCCCCACAGCAGCACTTTGATCGGGATATCAAAGTGCTCTAGCTCATGCCACTCGTCGTCTAACCGATACTGATTGTCATGCTGCGGATGCATCTCCAGCGCATAAACATCGACCAGATCAGGTTGATTGACCGTGACTCCCCAGCCGTGATGCTGGTTAAACCCAACCCCCAACGCGGGTGAGCCAATAAACAGCCCCCCCATCACGTCGAGCCCCTCGCCACTTTGCAGGTGCACCTCGTACCAGGAGACTGGACCAGTGAGGGGTTGATGCGAATTGATCATCAACAACGTGGAGCCGTCTCGCGTGCGACTGGGTGCGATGGCGGTGGCATTGGAGCCGAGGGTGATCGCAGTGTTGGGTAGATGGGGTGGCTGGCTGACTTCAAATTGCCGCGTATCGGCGCGCAGTGCGGTAATGGGTTGCTCAAAACCATAAAAGAGGAGATGCCGGAACATGTGTGCGGCAATCACGTCCTGTGGGGTCACCGGCAAGATGTCCAGTGTCACCCGCTCGGGGTGTGCTGCCGCAAAGACATTAAAACCTTCGGCAAACGCATCGAGATAGCGTTTGGTATCGGGTGTGAGTTGGGCTTCATAATCTCGCTCAATGGTGTTCCAGAAATCCAACCACTGCACTAAATAATCGGTGGCGGCGGCGTCTTTCCCAAAAAAACTGGCCGCTTGCCCGCGGTAATAGGGGAGTGTTTCCTCAAGGATCTCCCAGCCATCTTCCGCTTGTGCATACGCGAGGCCAAAGGCCATGTCGGCGTTGGTATCACCGTAGATATGCGGGACGCCAAGCGCGTCCCGCTCAATGGTTGCCTGCCAGGCGCTGCTGCTCAGACTGAATAACAGACACGCCGTCGCGAGTAAAAGGGTGAACACCCTGTGGCGGGAGTTAACGATCACCCTAGGCGCCTGGTTGAGGGTTTGGGAGTCCGGCAAATGCATCATAGGCAGTTGCTTAGAGGTCTGAGACGTAGGCTGCGATATTGTTGATATCCTGATCGGTCATCGGCTTGGCGACCGGATACATCATCGCGGACTGCGCCCCGCGCTCTTCACCGGCCCGATAAGCAGTCAGTTTTGTCACAATATCGGTGGTTGCTTGCCC
>JAOHHD010000054.1 GCA_028117185.1 Luminiphilus sp. | reverse complement strand
CGCTCGCCAACAACACCACGGGTGAAAAGAACACCGCCAGTGGCCACCTAGCGCTTTTGGGAAATACATCGGGCAACGGCAACACCGCCAGTGGTTTTGCTGCGCTCGAAACCAACACCACGGGGATCACCAACACCGCCATTGGTGCTCTCGCAGATGTAACGTCGGGTGACCTAGAAAACGCCACAGCGATTGGCCACGGCGCCGCAGTCGATAGGTCCAATAAAGTGAGGATAGGTAACACCAGCGTCACTGTGATAGAGGGGCAGGTAGGCTTAACTATTACGTCAGATGCGCGGCTCAAGGAAGACATTACCGTCGTTGATGCAGGACTAGCACTGGTCAACGACCTGAATCCTGTTAGGTACCATCGAATCAACAGCGATAGCGATGACATTGAGATGGGGCTACTAGCGCAAGAGGTCGAAGAGGTGCTGGCGACGCACGGCTTAAGTAATAGCGGGATGGTGCATCAGGCTAGTGAGGATGCTTATCGTTCTGTCCGTTACAACGATCTATTGGCGCCTATGATTAGGGCGATTCAAGAGTTGGACGATGCTGCCGAAGCTAAAGACCAACAGATTGCGTCACTACAAGAGCAACTCACTGAACAGCAAGGATCGCTGCTGTCTATGATTGCAGCTCAGCAGGAGCAGATAGTGCAGCTTCAGAGTATGGTTAACCAACAATTTGCGACTCGCTAAAGCTTGATCAGAATGGGTTTCCGCCCTTACTAAGTATTGAGGTGAGTCTTGTGCATTTTATGAATTTAACGATGTCAAAAAGCTTCCGTCGCGGCGTGTTTTGCATTGTCTCATTGCTAATCTTTTTGCCGCAGATATCTTATGCAGGTGTATGGGGCGAGGGCATTTGGGGAACTATGAAATGGGGCGAAGCGATCACAGTGGATAGTACTTCTGGCGGCGGCGATGCCCTTGTGACCTCTTTTATTGAACGTTTCTACACTAACATCTTAGGTCGCCCCAGTGATGAAGGTGGTTTAGAGGCTTGGCGCAACGTGATCAATACGCAGTCGGCGTCAGCGGTTGCATTGGGCTTTTTGAATTCTGCGGAGTTCAAGAACAAAGGGCTTGATGATGCCGCATTCGTGGATATTCTTTATCGCACTCTTTTTGATAGAGCTGGTGACGAAGGTGGCACGAGTTATTGGTTAGAGCAGCTCTCGTCGGGACAGCTGAGAGATATGGTGATCTGGGGCTTCCTGAGGGCGGGGGAGTTCAAGACGCTGTCAGATAGTTTTGGCGTTACGGCTGTGAGTGCGGCAGATGAATCAAGCTATGGCGTGAGGGCTTTTACAGAGCGTTTTTACACTGTGGTGCTGGGCAGACAGCCTGATCAGGCCGGCTTTGATGGTTGGGTCTCTGCTTTGTCTGCTAAGACGCTATCTGGAGGCGACCTTGCCAAGGCGTTTTTCTTGTCTGCAGAGTATAGCGGCCAAAATACTACCGACAGTGCCTTTGTAGAGACGGCGTACCGGGCTTTCTTTGGAAGAGCGGCAGATGATGCGGGTAAACAAGGCTGGCTAGATGTTTTGTCGGGTGGTCAGAGTCGAGAAAGTGTGTTGAATGGTTTCATTGGGTCGGCTGAGTTTGCGGCACTGGCGGCTTCTTACGGTATCAATGCGTCCAGAGTCGCGGGTGTACTTGATCGCGCTGAGGACGGCGCTAGACCAATCCCAACATTATCTGTTTCTATCTTCTTACTGTTGAGTGGACTGCTGGCACTCTTTGGAGCGCGGAGGCTTAGGGCTGCTTAGGCTTGAATCTGGGGTGGCTTTTTATAATCGACACCCCAGATCTGCCTAACACGCCGAAAAACGAGTGTTGAACTTGGCAGACTAGTTGGACAGCGGTGGAATGGAGGGCTGCTGGTAAAACATCCTTGCAAGACTAAGGGGCCTGAAATATTGGCTCCTTTTTTTATTTTGGGGCGTTTGTTTGCAGGTGGTTTCGCAAGGGGGTTAGTCACCAGACATTCCTAATCAAATTCGATGCAGTTAAATACAACAGCTTCCGCCTGCCCACCGCTTTTATCAAAGACAGAGTGAGGGGTTAGGATCATTCGTGACTCTTCAGTTTGAAAACGGTAACTGGTTAATTCTGAATCTGATGACCATTTGACTGCCTTGAGATCACAGTCACCGTCCGTGTTGGCACTGGCGACTCTGGCCTGACCAGCAAGCTCTTCATCTCCCCACTGAAAATCGTTGCCTATCACAACAAGCTTTTCCAGTTGAGATATATCAGTGTCATTCACGCAGACGTAGCTGCTTAGAGACGCACTGAGGTCCATATTGGAGGGCGGTACAGTAGTACGGTGGTTGTTTGTGTCGTTAGCGGGGACTGGGGGCGGCTCATCAGCTACTACAGCAACCTCCTCATATCCTAATAAGTTACGGGTGCCAATACCGCGGTAATACTCCTCTCCATTGATGCTCTCTACTTTCTGCCCGTTTTCCCAACGTCCATACCTACTTGCTCCTAGGAGACCTCCAGCTAAAGATCTTTTGCCAACAACCAATCCAACACCATGCGGTTGGCCCGCTAACCAAAAACCCTCCCTGTTTAACCAAAGATCCTCTCTGTTTGTAACGGCCGGTGTTTTCTTCATAGAACCAAACCCGCTAGGTGAGCCATCTACGAGTTCACCAATGTAGATAAAGTCCGCAGTTTGCAGATAACCCAACCCATTCATTTTGCCGCCCTTCAAGTAACCAAAATATCCAGTGCAATCAGAGAGTTTTTGATAACCAAATTGACGCGAACCGGCTGTTCTTGATACTGGAAATTCAAATATTGCGCTGGCTGATCTGCACTCAGTAGCGTTAGACAGCGCCTCAGCGCCTTCAGTATTTTCCTCCGCTTGCAGAGGCAATACGGACAGCCAAAGT
>JAOHHD010000053.1 GCA_028117185.1 Luminiphilus sp. | reverse complement strand
CAAAGGTATGGGTGGCTTTGGCGGTCGAGTAGACAACCTGCTGACCGACATGATCCGCGGGTTTGCTGATCGTTAAGCCGTTAACCCGTTGACCCTGCCATTTCCGGTTTACGTCATTGGGCATCATCGACACCAAAAGTCCATGGCAACGTTGATATCTTGCGCCATCGCCACCGATTCAAGGCACCTTTCAATACGGCCTCTCAATACGGCCTCCTCGATAACTCGACTGTTTTTATGACCATAGCGCCATGGTCTTCGACATGGTCTGTATTGCCGTAGCGCAACCCATCTATTGCCGGATAACGCCGGCTAAATCGGGTTAGTTCGGCACTTGAGCCAGAAAAAATACCGCTCGACACGGATCCTACAGTGCTAAAAGCATTCATAACTTGGCAAATATGGCGCACAATTCGCCACTCGACAAAACCACTGAGGTAACTATGCCCGCAGGGTCTGTGAAACCAACCAGCAACTCAATCGCCAACGCGCTGATCTATTTGGTGTTAGGCGTTGCGCTCTGCTCCGCTGGCTCTTTCGTGAACGCGCAAATCGAAGTGCTCGATCAGGTGGTCGCGATTGTCGATGACGACATCGTTTTGGCCAGCGAATTAGAGGAGCGGGTTCTAGGCATCAAAAGCTCTCTGGAAGCGCGCGGGGTCGAAATACCCGCCGACGACGTCCTGATTCGAGAGACCATAGATCGGCTTATTCTCGACAGCATTCAATTGCAGCTAGCCAGTCGCTACGGGGTGAAGATCCCGGACCAGCAGCTGGATCAATCCATGACCCGACTCGCGCAGCAAAACGGACTCACTTTAGATCAGTTCCGACTGGCTCTAGAGCAATCAGGGCAGAGCTACGCAATGACTCGAGAAAGCTTACGCGATGACTTAGCGATCCAGCGAGTGCAGCAAGGCAACGTCATGCGTAACATTAATATTTCGGAACAAGAAATCGACAACTTCCTCGCGACCGAAGAAGGCGAGGAGATGACCCAGCCTGAGTACCGGGTAATACAAGCATTGCTCGCCGCAAGTCGAGGCGACGATCCTACGGAAGTTGCTCGAAAAGAAAGTTTTGTTGACGACACACTTGCCACTATCGAAGCGGGTACGCCTTTTGAAAAAGCCGTCAGCGTGACGCAGCCCTTCGTTTTCGCAGGTGGTGATTTGGGCTGGCGTAAACTGGGTGACATCCCCAGCATGTTCGCGGAGGTCGTCCCAACCTTGGCTATTGGCGCCGTTGCCAAGGTGCGCTCCTCTTCCGGTTTTCACCTAGTGTATCTGGCGGATGCGGTGGGTGGCGAACAGCTCGTAAGACAAACCGATGTGCGACATATCCTTATCAAGCCCACTGAGGTATTAGATGAGGCCGCCGCCGAGGCACTTGCCGTTGAACTCAAGCAACGCATTGAGGCAGGTGAAGACTTTGGCGATTTAGCCCGACAGTACTCGGATGATATCGGCTCCGCCGCCGAAGGAGGCGAATTAGGCTGGACGAACCCGGGCCAGATGGTGCCAGAATTTGAAGCCGCTATGGCGGGTACGTCAGAGGGTGCCATTAGCGAACCGGTTCGCAGTGAGTTTGGTTGGCATATTCTTCAGGTTGAAGCGCGTCGTGATAAAGATTTTTCGTCAGAGATGCAGCGCAATCAGGTCGCCGGCTACATTCGAGAACAGAAATATCAGGAAGAGCTCGAAGCGTGGCTCCGCAAAATTCGCGAAGAAGCCTTCGTCGATATCAAGTGATTCCAAAACTGGTCGTCACCTCGGGTGAGCCCGCAGGCATTGGTCCGGATATTTTGCTCGCCGCCGCCGCAGAACAGCAATCTGTTCAGCTGGTGGGTCTGGGGGATAAAGCGTTATTGGCTGCCCGCGCGCAGCAGCTTGGACTAGACGTCACACTGGTTCCCTACAGCAGCACCGGACAGGCCATCCCACATCAACCCGGCGAACTGCCATTGATTGACGTGCCGCTTGAGGTTAATAGTCACCCAGGCACACTCGACCCACGTAACGCGAGCCAAGTACTGGCTCAATTAGACCTCGCCATCGAACTTTGCCAGAACCAAGAATGTCAGGGCATGGTCACTGCCCCCGTGCACAAAGGTGTGATCAATGATGCGGGAATCCCTTTTAGCGGTCATACGGAATATCTTGCGAACGCTCTTAACATACACAGTGTGGTGATGCTGCTGGTATCAGATGACTTGAGGGTCGCTCTGGCAACAACCCACCTGCCACTTCGCGCCGTGCCTGATGCCATCAACCAACCTCTTATTGAACACACACTCGCGGTGATCAATACGGCGCTCTCGCAGCAGTTTGGCATTGATCACCCGCAAATTACGGTGCTGGGTCTCAACCCCCACGCAGGTGAAGGCGGGCATCTTGGGAAAGAGGAGTTGGATGTGATCGAACCGGGCTGCAACGCAGCGCGAGCACGGGGCTTAACGGTAATCGGACCAATCTCTGCCGACACTGCCTTTACATCTGAGACGCGACAAAAGACCGACGCTTATCTAGCAATGTTTCACGATCAAGGACTACCGGTGCTAAAAACATTAGGGTTTGGAGACGCGGTCAATGTCACCCTAGGTTTACCCATTGTTCGCACATCAGTAGACCATGGCACGGCACTAGAACTTGCGGGAACCGGCCGAGCCAAGGCTTCTAGCCTACAGGCCGCGATCGCTTTGGCTGGGGAACTCGCAGTGCAACAAGCCGGGACTGCTTAGTCCGCTACTCTGGGCAGTTAACAAGCACTAACGATGGATTGCGGGCCTCAATTGCCCCCTCACCCGCCTGGTGAATAAATCCCACTTTGACCACGTTCACGCCCTCAGGGAGAGTCTTCGTTACACTAAAGGCTTGCCAATCCCACTGACCAACTGAGGGATCCTGATCTCCCATGTAAGCATCTGGATGCTGACCAATCTGCAGAAAGAGT
>JAOHHD010000052.1 GCA_028117185.1 Luminiphilus sp. | reverse complement strand
CTCATCGCAAGCGACGTTCGGAAAACCGACTCCTGCGTCAACATACATCCCTTGGGTAGCGAGGTCGTTCCCGATGTGAACATAATCAGCGCAGTATCGCTGGCAACCAGTTCTGCTTGTCGGCAATCCAATTGCTCCGCCGTTGCCAAGGTACTTTCATCGAGAAAGTCCGCAAAAGCAGTAAAACCTGGGCTTTCAAAAGCATCGAGAGCCACCACACGTTCGAGCAGGGGCGCCTCAGGCGTCAGCACTGAGGCACCGGCACCGGAGTCCGCCAGCCCTGGCAATGCCTCAAGGAGTCGCGCCGCATGAGGCACATCCTCGTTGTGTCCAACGAATAGCCATTTAAGATCACAATGCGTGGCCGCATGCCGCAATTCCTGAACACGAAAACGCGCGTTGAGTAACACCGCAACGGTACCCGACAACATACAGGCGAACAGCAGTGCGATGTACTCAGGGCGATTAATCGTCAGAATGCCAACGTGATCGCCCGGTGCCAACCCGCCACCCATCATGGCCCGCGCATAGCGCTGACTCAAAGCAGACAGCTGGGAATACGTTAATCGTGAATCGGGGAAAATCAGAGCCGGTCGATCGGGATATTTTTCAGCCGCATTCAGCAGCAATTCAGACAATAAGTATTCAGTATTCTGCAATGTCACATTCCATGGTCTGTTGGTTCATCATTGGGCCCGCCAAACTATCTAATCGAGGGAAGACGTAGGCAATGCGCTTGGGCTAGCTGAATTCCCGAACCCAACACGACCCAAACGCGCACCCTACCGATCCCCTTTGCTCTGTCACTGCCCTCAACCAACAACCTGATTGCGTAGATTATGCAAAGGTACCTATCACGCTCTGCCGACCGGAACACACAGTGAAAGCGTCGCGACCCTTGGAGTCAATTCGTAAATTTTTATGGGTGTTAAAAAAATACCGTTTGTATACCAAGCACCAGATCGCTAAATTTCCTTTCCCGACTGCCAATGAGGCGCTAAAGAGCGCACTGGTGGCCGAAACGCAGTGTGATCAGGTAGTCTGAACTCGGCGCTAATAGACTGCGCCAATGATAGCAGTGAGCCGGTCGCCCGACGCCATAAGACGGGTGACTCAGCGATTGCCCACGGACATAATCGACCACGTGATATCTCGATGACCCATTACGAGGAAGCATGACTATTTCGAGCACCACATCTCAGGTAGCTGACCGCAAAGCACTGATTGGCAAAACATTACGAACTGCCCATTACCGCGTTTCTTGCGAGGATGTCAGCGACTTTCTGGGCGTGATGTCAGACCCCTATGATTACGTGGCAGAAGCGCAGCACGTTGCACCGCCCTCATTTGCACCGTTGGTGGCGGTTTTAGGCTTGCTGCGAACCTTCGACTGGGCCAGTGATTTTTGGTTTGACTATCGCGACGGAACCGCGATGTTTGGTGAACAGTCTATTCAATATCATCGTCCGCTCTATGTGGGTGAAGAGGTCGAAATCAGCGCCGTCATCAGTGACGTCTATGAAAAAACGGGACAAAACACTTTTGACGTGGTTCAACTGGCATTCACCATTAAGGGAGACTGGGATGGTGACATCACCATGACCGGCAAACAGTCTTATATTTTATTCAAATGAGTATTGCACCCAATAAGCCCCTGCTTGAAGACCTAGCGGTCGGTATGGCACTCCCCACTGCCAAATTTGGTCCCATGGATCGTTTTGATTACATCCCGATTGCGCTGATTTTGCGCGACACGAATCCGCTGCACCTTGATCGCGTTTACGCGCAGGAACGCGGCTTGCCGGACACTGTTCAACAAGGGCCACTGAACCAAGCCTATCTTTACCAATACTTTACCAACTGGCTTCATCAACCGTGGGACCTAGTGAGCACTGAAATACGGTTTTCAGCCAATGTCTTTCCAGATGATCATTTGTATTGCGGTGGAGAAATTGAAGCCCTCGAATCTGGCGACGAACACGATCTGGTGCATTGTCGCGTGTGGCAACAGAATGAGGACGGCACGGCGATTTTGACGGGAAAAGCCTCTGGACGATTGCCGAAGCACCGATAGCGGCTGGTTTGGGCGATCCCATTGTAATGGCGGCTAAACACGCAGTACTACGCTGGCGCCTTCCTCACCCCTTGCTCGCAACACTCTCACGCCTCCGTCGCGGGTCGCTCGCGCTTTGTGCAGCCGACCAAAGAGCGCAAGGCTTGCATGTCTAGCAGTCACTGGTAGCCCGCTCAGCGCCAAAAGGTGGATCAAGAGTCGATGAGCCCCTGCTGCATCCAACGCTCCCGCTGTGCCCCGTGAAGGTGCCAGTGCAGCACCAGCCATGTCGCAGGCTCTTCTGCTGTGCTTCGTCAAAGCACTAGGTCAGCGCCCAGTGACCGAAGTCACTGGGCCAACGCCGCGACACTCACTGCCGATTGTCAAAAAACAGTGGCACCAGTCAAGCAGCCAAATCGCCGTGCGACAGGTAAAAAAAAGACCCATTGAGTCATCCCCAATGGGCCAGTGGTGACATACCGTTTCCGTTAGAAATTCACTAACAACTCCACCCCGTAGGTGCGTCCTTTAGTCTGCTGCCCATAGGTGATGAGGGTAGAGGTTGTTCGACTCACCCAATTGGTGTTGTCTTCGATGTTGTTCACAAAGGCCGCAATTTTATAATTGCCGCGATCGTATGCGATCGACAGGTTTGTCTTGCCGTACGACTCTACCAAGGACACTGGATCGTTATCCTCTTGCGTGTAGAAGTCGTCAGTCCATGAATACGTCAGATCCGTCAGCAGCAAACCACCAAACGCCTCAGCGGTATAATTAGCCGTCACACCCACCGTCAAGTCTGGCGCCTGCTTGGGCTTGAGATAGCTGTTGTCGACAGGGTTACCGCCCTGCGTCGATGAGAGGTCAGCGTCAAAAGACTTGTACTCTGCATCGAGGATCCCGATTGCACCACTTACCGTAAACCCGTCTGTGATGCGAGCCTGGCCCTCAATCTCAAAGCCCTGATACTCCACTTCACCCACGTTAAACGGCACCG
>JAOHHD010000051.1 GCA_028117185.1 Luminiphilus sp. | reverse complement strand
CGTTTGAAACACGCTCTCATGTGGGTGCGACAAGGGCCTCAGTTTACAACCACGTTGTCTTACCCACTGTTTACGAGTCACTAGAGGCCGACTACTGGCATCTCAGAGAGCACGTTCAAATGTGGGATGTCGCCTGCCAGGTTCAGGTAGAAGTGCGTGGGCCAGACGCGCTCAAATTTGTCGAATTCCTCACACCAAGAGATGTCTCGAAGTGCGTGCCAGGACAATGCATCTACGCGCCGCTGCTTGATGAGCACGCCGGCGTGGTGAATGATCCGATCATTCTCTGCTTGTCGACAGAGCGGTATTGGCTGTCTATATCCGATTCAGATGTCTTGCTCTGGGCAAAGGGTCTTGCAGTCGGTAGCGGGTTCAACGTGACAGTCCACGATCCGGACGTATTCCCCTTATCGCTACAGGGCCCTAAATCAGAAACGCTATTGCGCCGACTGATTGCAGAGCCGGTCGAGGACATTCGTTTTTTTCGTTTCATTCACACTCGCATTGCAGACATTGACCTCGTCGTTGCTCGCACTGGCTGGAGTGGTCAGGGTGGTTTTGAACTCTATTTAAGTGAGCCCGCAGAGGGGGAGCGACTGTGGGATATCATCGCCGAAGCCGGTACGGATCTAAACTTGCGCGCAGGATGTCCTAACTTAATCGACCGTATTGAGACCGGTTTATTATCACACGGCAATGACGTCACGCTGGCCAACAACCCGATCGAGTCGGGACTCAACCGCTTTTTCAAAATGGGTAAAGACGCGGATTATTTAGGCAAGCAGGCGCTCGAGAAAATAGTGGCCGAGGGCACGTCACAGCAATTCGTGCGCCTGGTATTCCCGGGAGATCCAATTGCGAATCCTCGTGAGCACTACCCTCTCACTGTCTCGGGAACCGCCGAGCCAGGCAATGTCACGAGCATCATTTATTCTCCTCGTCTTGGGTACAACGTCGGGCTGGGATATGTTCCCGCATCCGCTACTGCGATTGGCACCACCGTAACGCTGACACTGGCCGGCGGCACAGTCTCTGGCAAGATCGCTGATACGGATTGGCATACAGCGCCCCCTCAGTAACCCCGCCCTGAACTGATATCGGTGTTAGCAGCCCTTCAGCTAATCGGCGGAGAGGCCGTGAAGCATCTTGGTCTCTAGAAAATCGTCGAGACCCATTGCCCCCCCCTCTCTGCCATTTCCCGATGCTTTATAGCCACCAAAGGGCGAACCGTATTCGTAAGCACCGCCATTAACATGGACCGCCCCGGCACGCAGCTTGCGGGCGACACGCGCGGCGCGCTCACTATCCCCTGTCTGCAGGTAAGCAGCCAATCCATAAGGGGTATCGTTAGCAATCGCAATGGCATCCGCTTCATTCTCAAAGGGAATAATCGCCAAGACAGGGCCAAAGATCTCCTCGCGGGCAATCCGCATGTCATTGGTGACATCAGCGAAGATCGTCGGTCGAACAAACCATCCCGTCGTCAACCCTTCCGGACGACCCAATCCGCCAGCGACCAGCCTTGCCTTCTCGTCAATACCGACCTGTATCATGGCTTGCACCCGGTCGAACTGAATCTCATCAAACAGTGGACCCAAATGATCCCCTTCGATTTCGGGATCATCTACCCGGGTATTCTCAGCCGCTCGCCTCGCAATCTCAACGACCTCGTCGTAGCAGCTACGCTCGACCAACAGCCTCGTTGGCGCATCGCAGGACTGCCCGGTATTAAACATACACTCGGCAACAGACTGGGTGACCCGTGCCTCAAGATCACAATCGGCGAAGATCAGATTGGGAGACTTACCCCCCAACTCAAGTGTGACTCGCTTGACAGATGCAGCCGCGTCCTGGGTCACCGCAGTGCCCGCTCGAGTCGACCCCGTAAACGACATCATTTGAATATCAGCATGCCGCGACAGCGCTGAACCAACGACTGGCCCCGTGCCATTCACGAGATTGAAAACGCCCGCCGGAACCCCTGCCTCATGAAGTATCTCGGCATAAATCATCGCAGAAATGGGAGTGTGTTCGCTGGGCTTCAAGACACAGGTACAACCCGTTGCTATCACTGGCAGTACCTTGAGTACCACCTGATTGATCGGCCAGTTCCAAGGCGTAATCAAACCACAAACGCCAATCGGCTCGCGCAGCAACATCTCACCATTATCGAATAACTCACTTTCTTTAAGCCGCTCCAGCGCAGCAATAAAGCCGTCTAGGTGCCCTATCGCCGCGTCGGCTTGCGCTTCACGCGCCATCGTAATCGGCGCGCCCATTTCCATTCGCATCGCCTGTGCCAGATCCTCAAATCGCGCTTCGCTCACCTCCCGAATGCGCTTCAACAAGGCTAATCGCGCTTCCTTAGTCCAGACTGAAAATCCCTCAAAGGCAGTGACCGCGGCAGCAACCGCACGGTCAACGTCGGCCTCGTTACCCAACGCAACCTCACCCAGCTGCTCAACATTGACAGGGTTAAGTACCGGCATCGCGTCTAACGAGAGTGGCGCCACCCATTCACCATCAACATAAAATTTCGATAAATTATCCATAGTGCCTCTTACCTCGTATTGAATTCAGCGAGTCCGCACAATCGGGACACACATACCACTCGACTGATCAGAATATCGTGGCTTACCTTATCAGACTGGTAATACCTTAGCGGCTCATGCTCGTAGCCATTTTGGCAACACCTCTTGCACTACCGTCACGCCCTCTCCGATCGATACGCTACCCGGCACCTCCACCGCCCCTACTAATCCGCGACAAAATTTAGAGGCCTCAATAAAATCTGTTTTGCCCAGCGGCTCGTCATTAAGGGTGTGGTAATGATCCGCGATGTGCTGAGACATTCTGCCACACGGAGGATTGTATTCCTCCACGATGAGTACCACACCACCCTCGAAGGTGAGTACCGTTCCTCTCGGTAAGCGCGATAACTCAGGAAGCCCAGAGATACTCAAGTTCACAGCGACATCACCTGCCCTCAGGGCGGTCGGGAGACCGAGCTGTGTGGAGACCGCCGCCAAATCCTCATGTGCAACGGCCGACCATTGCCGTTCATTTCGACGCTCAGTGCCGCCGGGTTGCTTATCCGTCAGATCCCACGCCGTCCGAGTAAAGCCTCGGTGGCGATCTCCGACAATCCCGTCAAAAGCAAATTCAATTGTGTCGCACTCGGCTTTGCTTAATGAGCCCGCTGCACCGACATAGGCACTCTCCAGCGTTCCATGCACTTCCTTCATCAGATCAAC
>JAOHHD010000050.1 GCA_028117185.1 Luminiphilus sp. | reverse complement strand
TCGCCGAGCCCTTTTACGTAGCGACCGTGGTCGTAGTATAAGAAGGTGTGAAAAACAAACGCGTCCAGCGCCATGAAGGCATGATTGCCGATAAGTAGCGCAGGGCCTGTCGGAAGATTGTCGAGGCCGACAAATCTCGGCTTGAACCACGCTCTTGCCAATGCCGCCGCAGCCACTACCTGCGGCTTAATAGGCATGCCGAATTGAGAGACGTATTCAACGTAGGCATCTGGGTCGTCTATTGGGCTAGGTGCTGGGCGAACCATAGTGCGAGCTCTTACGCAGTGATAATTCTGGAGAGCTTAGCAAAACTTCGGTTATATTGATGTGGCACTTTTTGTGCGCCTTCATGACTGACTAAGTTCTTATTTATGCAGACATCACCGCTCAAGCATTGGGCTCTACTGGGCTATCTGGTCCTGGTCTGGGGATTTGCCTTTGCCCTGATTGCCGTTGCGTTGGACTCGTTGCACCCGACGTTTATTGTCTGGTGTCGACTGTGGATGGGCGCTGTAGTCATGTGGGGTGTCTGGCGCTGGAAAGGGGGATCATGGCCTTTGGGGGTCGTCTGGTGGCCCCGACTGATCTTGCTGAGCGTGGCCGGCAACATTATTCCCTTTTCGCTGATTGCCTGGGCAGAATTGTCGGTGCCGTCTGCTGAGGTCGGCATTTTGATGGCGTTGATGCCTATCGCGACGCTCTTATTGGCACACTGGTTATTAGAACATGAGCCGCTAACCTGGCTTCGTTTCTGTGGCGTCTTGATGGGGTTTGCGGGAGTGGGTTTGTTAGTCGGCGGTGATCTTTTTCGAAGCGGCACTCAGGGCCAATTGCCGGGCCAACTGGCGACCCTTGCGGCCACGCTAAGCTACGCGTTTAATGGGGTGTACGCTAAGCGCATACCCGACGCCGATCCGGTGGCGTTATCCTTAGGTACTTTGGCCGTGGGTGGCTTGATACTGGCGATTCCGGCTTGCCTGCTGCAAAGCGCTGGCGCAGGCTTCGCCTTTACTGCTGAGGCTGTCAGTGTGCTCTTCATCCTCGGTGTGATGGGAACGGGACTCGCAACATGGGCCTTTTTCGTCGTCGTCAGTGAGCGTGGCCCGGGTTTTCTATCGACCATTAACTATATGATCCCGGCAGTCGCGTTCGTAGCGGGCACCGTGTTTTTGTCAGAGCCATGGGGTTGGCAGCATCTCGTTGCGCTGTTGCTGATTTTGGTAGGGGTATGGCTCATTCAAGTACGGAATGCTGGGGCAGATCATGCTCAGGACAACCCCAGCTAAGCTAGGTCAAAGCGTTTCCTGAGAAAGCGGGCCACGCCATCTTCATCATGATGCCCAATAACGTCATCTGCGACCTGAATGAGTAGCGGGTCGGCGTTTGCCGTGGCGTAAGACTCCGTAGCGCACTCAAACATGCTGAAATCGTTATCACCGTCACCAAAAGCAATGACATGCTCTACCGAAAGTTCTGATCTTAAATGTTTGATTCCATTACCCTTGCTGCCCAGGATGTGGTGAATATCTAGCCAGTGCAGGTCTCTTTCTTCTACTGCCGTTCCCGCATACGCCACAAGGTGAGGTTCATCGGCAATGCTGCTCCGCACGCGGTCGACCGCTTGAGCGCCACCCAAAGAAAATAGATTTATTACGCTGACGTCGTTGGGCATGGCCGTGAGTGGCTCTAAGGGAAGATGCCGCTCTTCTTCAAACAGGTCGGCTAATTTTTGTTCGCTGCTACTTTTTAAAGGGCCATGGTACAGGGCATGTTGCTGATTGGCGTTAAGTGTAAAAACAAAGGGCGTTAAGTCACTCAGGGTAAAGGCCGCCAAGACATGCCACACCTCTTGAGGTGTGAGGAGGTGATGATGGCTGTAGCGGCACTCATCGGGGGACCAAATAATGGCCCCATTCTTTAAAATCATCGGTAATACAAAGTGATGGTCTTTGAGCGGGGCTGCCGCCGCCTGCAAAGTTCGTCCGGTCGCCACGGTATAAGCAATACCGCGCGAGCGCATCATCGCCAAGGTATCTGCCGTGTAGGCTGAAATTTCAGACTGCTTGTTCAGTAATGTCCCGTCGAGATCAAATACAACTAAGGTCACGTATGTTCTCCCTGCGAGACGTGTCGATGTGGCCGGTGATCAGTGTTCAGTCACCACCAAGTCAGCCACCAGCGAAGCGCGAATCTCTGCCGCCACCTCATGATGTTCAACCGGATACCCCGGGTGATCGATTCCAGCAAACAGCGGTGCGCCATCTTTCAATGCGTTGATTTGTTCAGGCGTTATTTCAAATCGGAGAAAGTGGACAGACGACGTCTTATCGGCTGTGGTTCTATCGAGATCCTCATCGGCAATGGGCACAATGCGGTCAAGCTCGCCGACCTGCAGCCACACTTGATCTTCTATGCCGATCATCTGTCCCAGCCGGACAGCCCGCTGCTCAGGATCAGGTATTTCGATCATAAACGTGGCCTTCCAATTGTGGCCGTCGGGAATCAGTGGGTTATAGGCGCTGAGCTCTTCTTCGATGCCAGCTGGCTCAAAGACGCGTTCGATACGCAACATTTCTTGGATCTGGTAGCGAATGGTCGTAGCGTCTTCGAAGTACAGTCGCGCGTGATCGCCCAGTGGCAATTGGCGCGTCTTTTTGTGCGCCATAACCTCTGCACGAAAGTCAGCTCGACGTGCGGCGTATTCTTCCAGACTCCAAAGGTCTTCTCGTGTCAGTTGCGTCATAGTCATTTCCTCACTGGTCTAACATGGTGTTGCTACCACTGTAGCGAATTAAAGCCCATAAGCCTCGCGCAGTAGGGTCATAGGATGTTCTGCTTTTTGAACGCTGTCCGCCAGATTGGCAATGTGCTCGCCAGCCATGGGGCAGTCGCTTATAAATCGATCCGGTGCTTGCTTGTCAATTTTCCGCACCGTTGGTCGCGCAATTTTGACAGACTTATCGCGAGTCTCTTTCTTCACCGCGTAGGTCCCATCGTGCCCAGAGCAGCGCTCGTAGGGTGTGACCTCGCTATCATTAACCAGATTTAGCACATCGCGTGTTTTTAGACCGATATTCTGTACGCGCTGGTGACAAGCCACTTGGTAGGCCACATCTCCCAGCGCAGATGAAAAGTTCGTATTCAGCGCATCTCCCTTGTGGCGGAGCCAAAGATATTCAAATGGGTCAAAAAACGCTTTTTGCACCTTGAGGACATCGGGGTCATCTGGATACATTAGTGGCAATTCCTGCTTGTACATCAGCACGCAGGAAGGGATGGGGGCGGTCAAGTCATAGCCTTCATCCACTAACTTGGCGAGCACGGGAATGTTCGCTTTTTTTAGCGCGTCGACGCTATCAAGGTCACCCAGTTCTAGTTTTGGCATGCCGCAGCACTTTTCTTTGGGCACAATATCGATGTGGATGCCGTTGTGCTGAAACACTTTCACAAAATCCTCGCCGATCGCAGGGCTGTTGTAATTGCCATAGCACGTTGCATAAAGCGCGACTTTGCCGGTCGTTTCCCCGACGGCTTGCGCCGGTAGGTTTGTCAGTAGCGGCTTCACTCGCTTTCTCAGCGTTTTACTGTGCAGTGCAGGGAGCGGCGCTTCATGGTGAATATCCAGCG